>NZ_MUYZ01000167.1:0-14477 GCF_003013775.1 Micromonospora sp. MH33 | reverse complement strand
CCGGCCGCCGCGATCGCCCGCTGGACGGCGTACGCGTCGCTGGCCGTGCTGCTCCCCGGCACGCTGGTGTTCCGCGCGCTGCGCCGCCGGCCGCACACCCTGGTCGAGGACCTGGCCATGGGAGCGGCGGTCGGCCTGGTGCTGGAGCTGGTCGCCTGGGCCGCCTTCACCGCCGCCGGGCTGCCCGGCCGGCTGTGGCTCTGGCCGCTCGCCGTGGTGGCGCCGTTCGCCGTGGCGCCCCGGCTGCGCCGGCACTGGCGGGTCCGCCACCCCACCGTCGTCCCGGCGGGGTGGGCCTGGTCGCTGGCGGGGGTGGTGGTCGGCTTCACCCTCTACCTGTACGGGTCGTTCCTCGCCGTCAACCCGGTGCTCCCCACCGACGAGGGGCAGGCACAGTACATCGACCTGGCCTTCCAGCTCTCCATCGCCGGGGCGGCCACCCACCAGGTGCCGCCCGAGGTGCCGCAGGTCGCCGGGGAGCCGCTGCACTACCACTGGTTCGGTTTCGCCCACCTGGCCGCCACCAGCCTGGTCAGCGGCGTCGACCTGCCCACGGTGCTGTTCCGGCTCGCCGTGCCGGCGCTCTGCGCGCTCGCCGCCGTGCTGGTCGCCGTGGTGGGCTGGCGGATCACCGGCCGGCCGTACGCCGGGGTGGTGGCCGCCGCGCTGCTGTTCACCGTGGGCGAGTTCGGCTTCGAGAACGGCTGGCGTCAGCTCTTCGGCAGCCAGGCCACCTTCATCGTCTGGGGCAGCCCGTCGATGACGTACAGCTGGGTGCTGCTGTTGCCGCTGATCGCCGCGCTCGGCGAGATCGTCGGCCGGGCCCGCGGGGTGACCGTGCCCGCGCTGGGCCGCGGCGCCTGGCCGCTGGCGGTTCTCTTCCTGGCCGCGTCGACCGGCGCGAAGGCGAGCACGCTGCCGGTGGTGCTGGCCGCGCTCGGGCTCACCGCCGCGGCCACCCTGCTGGTCCGCCGCCGGCTGCCCCGGGGCGTGCTGATCGCGGCCGGGCTGGCGTTGGCCGCGCAGTTCTTCGCCACCGCGGTGCTGTTCGCCTTCGAGAGCCACGGGGTGGTCCTGGACCCGTTCTCCGGGCTGCGCCCGTACATCCCGACCGACCGGCCGGCCGGGGTGACCGGGCTCTTCTGGGCGCTGGTCGTACTGGCGTTCCTGCTCAACCTTCAGCTCCGGGTGGCCGGCGCTCTGGCCCTGCTCCGGCTGCGCCGGTGGCGGCCCGAGCCGGTGCAGGTGTTCCTGCTCGGCGGCGCGCTCGCCGGGCCGGCGATCTACCTGCTCGTCGGGCATCCCGGCAGCAGCAACCAGTACTTCACCCGGACCGGGTTCGCCTTCGGCGTCCTCCTCTCCGCCTGGGGTTGGGCCGAGGTGGCCGACCGGGCCGCCCTCTCCGCCCGCGGCCGGTGGCTGCTCGGCACGGGCACCGCCGGGTTCGCCGTGCTGCTCACCGCGGTGCAGCTCGACTCCGCGATCAGCACGCCCGCCGTTCCCGCGTACGCCCCGGTGCTGCCGCTGCTCCGGTGGGCCGCCGTGCTGGCCGTTCCGGCGCTGCTGGCGGCCCTGTGCTGGCCGGCCCTCGTGGGGCGCTGGCCCGGGCTCGCCGGCCGGGGCGGACTCGTGCTGCTCACCGCTGTGCTGACCGCCGGTACGCCGGGGCTGGTGCTGGACGCGGCGGCGACCCGCGTCTACCCGAACGGCGGGGCGTACCCGGTGGTGGCGATGCCCGGCTCCCGGGTCGAGGCGGCCCGCTGGGTGCGGACGCACAGCGCCCCCGACGACGTGCTCGCCACCAATGTGCACTGCCGGGAGGTGGTGGACGGCTGGTGCGACGCCCGCTCGTTCTGGCTCAGCGGCTACGCCGAGCGCTCGGTGCTGGTCGAGGGGTGGGCGTTCGCGCCCCGGATGGTCGGCCGGCCGGACGGCCCGTACGCGCCGTTCTGGGACGCCGGCCGGCAGCGCGCCAACGACAGCGCCTTCACCGCCCCGACGGCCGCCGGCCTGGCCGCGCTCCGCGACCGGTACGGGGTGCGCTGGCTGGTGGTGGACCGCCTGGTCGGGGCGGAGTCGCCGACCCTGCGGACCCTGGCCGACCTGCGCTACGAGAACGGTCGGACGGCCGTCTACCGCCTGCGGTGACGGAAGGGCCCCTTGTCGACAAGGGGCCCTTCCGTCGGTGTCAGGACAGGGGGAGCCGGTGGGCCAGCGCCGCGCCGTCCGCCTCGTAGGCAGCCAGCAGCGACGTCGGGGTACCGGCGGTCACCGGCACCACAACGGTCACCGGCGAGCCGGCGGTCAGGGACACCGTGCGGTCGCCCGTGGGCCGGTCACCGTCCCAGCCGTACAGGTACGCGGTGCCGGCCCGGTCCGCCCGGAGGGTGACCGAGACGCCGCCGGTGACCGTACGAGCGCCGGTGAGCCGCAGCGCCTCTGCCGGCAGCCGCGGCACGGCCGCCGGAGCGACCCCGTCCGTCGCCGACTGGGCGATGGTCTGCGGGCTGTGCACGCTGCGCGCGGCGGTGTCCGGGAAGACCGGGGCGCTCGGCTGGCGGGCCGCCGGCGCGTACCCGGGCAGGGTGACCAGGCCGTACCGGTACGGGTCGGCCCGTACGCCGGTGAAGGTGGACCAGCCCAGCCGGGACTGGGAGGTGAGGTCCTGGGTGTCCGAGTCGTAGACCAGCACGTTGAAGCCCATCCGGGCCGGGTCGACCGCGTCGGGCAGCACCGCGAACGGAATGCTCGCCTCGATGGTGTAGCCGGTGTACGGCGCGCTGACCTTGCTGACCACGGTCATCCCCGGCGCGGTCGTCGCGCCGGGCCCCTGGCGGTTGTCGGCATCCCGCTGCCAGCAGGGCGGGTCGCCGTTGGCCGGGTCGTCGGTGACCGGGAAGATGCCCGCCTTGAACACGGTGGAGGTGTCCGCCGAGTTCCCCTTCGGGTCGACGATGATCTCCACGCTGTCGGTGCGGCGCTGCCGCTTGCAGTCCTGCGGCACCACCTTCTTGCCGAGCACGTCGTCGGTGACCTGCACGTAGACCTTCAGGGCGTCGTCCGTCCAGGCGATCCGCCCGGTCGCCGACGCGTCCTGCGGTGTGGTGGCCTCGCCCTCCCAGATCCGGGAGAGGTCCAGCTCCGGGCCGGGGTACTCGCCCGGGGCGGCCACCCCGTCCACCTCGTGGCCGGTACCGGCGTGCGGCACCTCGCTGGTGGGGACGAGCTCCAGGGCGCCGGTCTCGACGGTGCTGCCGGCGGCGCTGGTGGTGGTGATGGTGATCCCGTAGTCGCCGTCCGTGCCGCCGGAGTTGGCGGTGGGCAGGGTGGCGTCGGTGTTGGTGACGGTGAAGCTCACCGCGCCGGTCGCGCCGGGGGCCAGGTCGGGGTAGCTCTTCGTGGCGGGATCGGCGGCGAACCCCTTCGGCAGGCCGAGGGTGACCTCGCCGTGCTGCGCGGTCTCGCCGTGGTTGCGCAGGTCCACCCGGACGGTACGGCTCTGCCCGGAGCCGAGGCTGAGCACCGGCTTGATCAGAGTGTCCAGCTGCGGGTAGCCGCTCGCGCCGGCCCAGTCCCGGAAGGTACCCACCTCGGGCAGCGGCTCCAGGGTGCCCCGCACATCGGCGACCACCCGGACCGCCCGGTCGGTACGCCCGGCGCCCTGCCCGGTGGTCAGGGTCGCGCCGACCAGCCGCTGCTGGTTGGTGTCGGCGTCGGCCGGAACGGTGACGGTGAAGGTGGCGGTCCGCTCCCCGCCCGCCGGCACCGCGCCGCGCAGGGCGCCGGAGCCGGTGGCGGTCCAGCCCGACGGCAGCCGCAACGCGAGCCGCGGCGAGGTCAGGGCCCGGTCCCGGGGGGCCCGGACGTGCGCGGTCACCTCGACGGTCTCGCCGGGGGCGAGGTCGAACCGGTCGGTGGTCAGGTACAGCTCGGTGCCCCGGGGCAGCCCGCCGGCCGTGGCCGGCAGCACCGAACCGCGCAGGATCGCCTCCGGGGAGGTGTCCGCCGGGTCGTACGGGACCCGGCTGTCGACCAGGGTGTAGAAGTCGCAGCGGATCTTCGCCGGGTCGGTGGGGGCGGCGGCGGTGCCGGCCCAGCCCTGGGTGACGTATTCGCGGCGGGCGTCCACCTCGATCTCCGCCCAGGTCTTCCCGGTGCTGCTCGGGGTGCCCTCCCAGACGCCGAAGACCTGGTCGGTCGGCACCGTCGGGACGAAGCTCGTCGCGCACGCGGGGCCGGCCGTCGAGGTGCCGGTGCCACCCGTACGCAGGAACTTCGCCGGCCGGAAGGGTTGCAGGCCCTCCTTCGAGAGCTGCTCGGGGAAGGCGGTCGGGTCGGCGGCGGCGTGGAAGGCCTCGGCGGCGAACCGGGCGGCCTGCTGGTGGTTGCCGTGGTTGCCCGGGGTCGGCGACGGGTTCATCGTCATCACGATCTCCGGGCGGGTCTGCCGGATCACGCGCACGATCTGGGCGAGGGTGTCGTCGTGCCCCCAGATCCGCTCGGAGAGCGGCGCGGAGGCGGTGTACCAGAAGTCGACCCGGTCGAGGTTGTACAGGTTCTCCACCCCGGCCTTGCCGATCGCGGTGCGCTCCTCGCGCTCGCGGATGATGCCGAGTGGTGGGCCCTCCTCGAGGCCGACGGCGTTGCCGCCGCCCTCGCCCCGGGTGATGGTCACGACGCCGGCCTTCGTGCCGTACCGCTCCTTCCACTGGCCCAGGGTGGCGAGGCTGCCCGCCTCGTCGTCCGGGTGGGCGCTGACGAAGAGCACGTCGAGGTCGACGGTGTCGGCGGGGCGGCCGGGCGCGGGTGCGGCGAGCGCCGGCCCCGGCACCCCCGAGAGGGCCAGGGCCAGGGCGGTGGGTAGCAGGAACGCCTTGAGTCGCATGCGGATCCTTCCCGATGTGGCGAGGTCCGGGCAGCGGCCATCGACGTCGGACGCGGGCGGCGTCGACGTGGTGGTCGCGTTCGGACAGTGGGTGGTGAGCGACGGGACGGCGGGCACCGACGGGTGCCCGGGGTCGCCGGGTGCGCAGCGGCACGGGACTCCGTACACACTGGAAGGCCTTCGCCCGGTGACGCTAGGGACCGGCGAGGCGGCGCGTCAATGCCGTGCAAGATCTTTCTTAATTTGCGAAAGAAACTAAGTCGCCATCCATGAGCGCTCGCGATCTCGTCCCGGACGGGGGAGTGCTGTCCCATGGCGATCGGATTCGACGACATTTCGGCAGCTCATCACCGCCTCGTCAGGCGGTCGAGACGCTTTCGTTACTTGACTAGATAGTTCGTTCGCCGTAGGAAGGAAGTGTGACTGACGTGGTGACGCCACCGACGAGCCCGGTGAGCCGGGAGCGGTCGAAGGAGATCAAGCGGCTTTCCGTGATCTCTGCCGCCCGCCAGGTGCGGATGCTCTCCCGTGCCGAGCTGACCGAGCTCACCGGGTTGAGCCCGGCCACGCTCACCCCGCTGGTCCGCGACCTGATCGCCGAGGGCTATCTGATCGAACGCGGACCTGGCGCGTCCCGGGCCGGGCGGCCGCGGGCCATGCTGGAGTTCAATCCCCGCGCCGAACTGGTCGCCGCCGTCTCGCTGGAGCCGTCCCGGATCAGCTGCGAGATCGCCGACAGCGACGGCGCGGTGGTCGCCCACCGGACGGTGCGGCTCACCGGCGACATCGTCGACCTGATCTGCAAGGCGGTCCCCGAGCTGGCCGGCGACGGACTGCCGGCGCTGCGCGGGGTGGCCATCGCCGCGCCCGGTGTCTCCTCCGGTGGCGCGGTCCGGCTCGCCCCGTCGGTCGGCCTGATCGAGGGAGAGCCGATAGGGGAGTCGGTCCAACGGCGGCTCGGCGTGCCGGTGGTGGTGGACAACGACGTGAACCTGATGGCCGCCGGCGAGCTCGCCGCCGGTGCCGGCGCGGACGTCGCCGACCTCCTCCTGCTGCACGTGGCCGACGGCATCGGCGCGGGCCTGGTGCTGGACGGACAGGTCCGCCGAGGTGCCGGCGGGGCGGCCGGTGAGGTCGGCTTCCTGCCGCTCGATCCGGCCGACCGGGGGCACGACGGGATCGGCCCGTTCGAGGCCCGCTGGTCGGAGAGCGCCATCGCCGAGCGGGTGGTGGCCCTGGCCCCGGGCCGCCGTCCCGAGTCGCCCGTCCGAGCGCTGGTGGATCTGGCCGCCGCGGACGATCGGGCCGCCGCCTACCTGCACGAGGTCCTCGCGGCCTGGTCCCGGCTCATCGTCTCGTGCGCCTGCGTGGTCGACCCCGGCCGGGTTCTGCTCAGCGGGGCCGCCGCCGAGCTGGACGACGCCGCCGTGGACCGGCTCCAGGCCCTGGTCTCCGCCGCCGCGCCGAGCGCGACCGAGGTACGCCGGGCGGTCCTCGGCGACCGGGCGGTGCTGCACGGGGCGATCAGCTACGCGCTCTCCGCCGCCGCGGCGGGACTGTCCACCCTGTTGCCAGCCCCCTGACCTCTTCCCTCAGAACAACGCAGTTCCCCCACACCCCTCGGAGGTACCACATGAGACGTCGACTTCTTCTCGCGGGAGCGCTCGCCGCCGTCCTCGCCGCCGGCACGGCCTGCAGTGGCGGCTCGAACGACGCCGCCGCCGGCGGCACCGAGAAGCTGACGATCTACACGGCCCGCGACAAGAAGGTCGCCACCTTCGTCGTCGACAAGTTCACCGCCAAGTACCCCGAGTACAAGGGCAAGGTCGAGGTGCTCAACCTCGGCGCGCAGGAGATCCTGGAGCGGGTCCGGGCCGAGAAGGCCAACCCGCAGGCGGACGTCTGGTGGGGCGGCACCCAGCAGGGGCTGGCCGCCGGGGCCACCGAGGACCTGCTCGCCCCCTGGCAGCCGGCCTTCGCCGGCAAGATGGACGCCAAGTACAAGGACCCCGAGGGCCGCTGGTTCGGCGAGATCCTGCTGCCCGAGGTCATCATGTACAACAACAAGGCCCTCACCCCGGAGCAGGCCCCGAAGGACTGGGACGACCTGCTGAAGCCGGAGTGGAAGGACAAGATCATTATCCGCGACGTGGCGGCCTCCGGCACGATGCGGTCGATCTACGCCTCGATGATCCAGCGGCAGTCGCCGGACGGCAGCAACCCGCAGCCCGGCTACGACTGGCTGAAGAAGCTCGACGCCAACACCGGCGCGTACGCGGCCAACCCGACCGACCTCTACCTGAAGATGTCCCGCCAGCAGGGCGTCCTCAGCGCGTGGAACCTGCAGGACATCCTGCTCCAGGCCAACCAGTCCAACATGCCCTTCGGGTACGTGATGCCGGCCTCCGGCGCCCCGGTCCTGGTCGACGGCCTGGCCGCGGTCAAGGGTGGCAACACCACCGGCGCGCAGAAGTTCATCGAGTTCCTGTTCGACGACTCGCTCCGCGCCGACCTGGCCAAGGACTACTACCAGATCCCGGCCGTGGACATCGCCCAGAAGCCGGAGTGGCTGAACCAGCTCAACCTCAAGCCACTGGACGTCAACTGGGACGTGATCGGCAAGAACGAGACCGAGTGGATCAACCACTGGAACAGCCAGATCAAGAACAAGGGCTGACCTCCGGGGTGCCGGGTGCCGGACGGCATCCGGCACCCGCCGCTCGTACGCACCGCCAGACCGGGTCTGGCCCCACCCACCACCGGTCGGACCCGGTACCGGACGCAAGGAGAGACATCATGATCGATGTCACGCTGGAGTCGGTGAGCAAGCGCTTCGCGCGCGCCGGCGACACCGCGGCCGTCGACGACGTCGACATCAGGATCGCCGCCGGAGAGTTCTTCACCCTGCTCGGCCCGAGCGGTTGCGGCAAGACCACCACCTTGCGCATGGTCGCCGGCTTCTACTTCCCCACCTCGGGCCGGATCCGCTTCGGCGAGGAGGACGTCACCCACCGGCCGCCGAACAAGCGCGACACCGGCATGGTGTTCCAGAACTACGCGCTCTTCCCGCACATGACCGTGGCGCAGAACGTCGCGTACGGCCTGAAGATCCGCAAGGTCGGCCGGGCCGAGTCGAAGCGGCGGGTCGACGAGGCGCTGGGCCAGGTGCACCTGGCCGGCTACGGCGAGCGCCGTATCGACCAGCTCTCCGGCGGCCAGCAGCAGCGTGTCGCGCTGGCCCGGGCCCTGGTCATCCGCCCCCGCACCCTGCTGCTCGACGAGCCGCTGTCGAACCTCGACGCCAAGCTGCGCGAGGAGACCCGGGTCGAGATCCGCCGCATCCAGAAGGAGAGCGGCACCACCGCCATCTACGTCACGCACGACCAGGCCGAGGCGATGGCGATGTCCGACCGGATCGCCGTGATGGAGTCCGGCCGGGTCCAGCAGATCGGCGCGCCCCAGGAGATCTACCACCGGCCGGCGAACGCGTTCGTGGCCCGGTTCATCGGCCGGAGCAACGTGCTCACCCTGCCGGTGGCCGCCGCCGGCCCGGAGACGGTCACCGTCGCGCTTCCCGGCGGCGAGCAGGTGACCGTGGCCGCGCCTGCCGACCACGGGCTGCGCGAGAACGGAACGGCGCTGGTCTCCGTCCGGCCCGAACACATCGGGCTCACCTCGGCCACCGAGGCCGGCGCCCTCACCGGCCGGGTGACCGAGCTGGAGTTCACCGGCATGTCCACCAACCTTCTGGTCGACGTGGCCGGCGAGCCGGTGCAGGTCACCGCCATCGACGTACCCGCCGGGCTGGTCGCGGGCGACCAGGTCGGGCTGCGCCTGCCGCGGGAGCGGATGTGGGTGGTGCGGCCATGAGCACCATTCCGGCCACGCCCGGCGCGGCCACCGTCCCGCCGGTCACCGAGGACCCGACGCCACCCCGGGCCCGCCGGTCCGCCCGGCTCGCCGGCGGCGCCAACTCCCGCTGGTTCCCGTACCTGCTGGTCTTCCCGCTGGCCCTGATCCTCTTCGGGTACGTGGTGCAGCCGATGTTCGCCACCTTCGCGGAGAGCGTCGGGGCGGACGGCCTGGCGAACTACCGCGTCTTCCTCACCGGCGACGGGGTGGCCCGCTCCTCGCTGGTCACCTCGCTGGTGATCTCCGCGGCCAGCGTGGTGCTCTGCGGCATCGTCGGGGTGGCGATGGCGTTCCTGCTCAAGCGCTTCTCGTTTCCGGGTCGCCGGCTGATCGAGGCCATCATCCTGGTGCCGGCGGCGCTGCCGCCGCTGATCGGGGCCATCTCGTTCCAGCTGCTCTACAGCGAGACCGGCATCCTGCCACGCGGCCTCCAGCACCTGTTCGGCACGGACAACCCGGTGCTGCCGTTCAGCGGTATCGCGGGGGTGCTGGTGGTGCACACCTTCACCATGTACCCGTTCTTCTACCTGGCGACCTCGGCCGCGCTGGTCGGCATGGACCCGTCGGTGGAGGAGGCCGCGTACAACCTGGGTGCCGGCCGGGTCCGGGTCTGGCGCACCGTGCTGCTGCCGATGCTCACCCCGGCGCTGGTCTCCGCCTCGCTGCTGGTCTTCATGACGTCGCTGGCGTCGTACACCGCCCCGCTGCTGTTCGGGGTGGACCAGACGATGACCATGCAGATCTACATCAACCGCACCAACGGCGACCTGCCGATGGCCTCGACGTACGCCGCCGTGCTCGGCGTGGTGTCGGTGCTCTTCCTGCTCGGCATGCGCTGGTACGAGGGACGGCGCAGCTACCGGTCCCAGTCCAAGGGCGTCGCCTCGCACCGCCGGGAGATCACCAACCCGCTCGGTCGCTGGCTGGCCCTGCTCGCCTCGGTGCTCGCCACCGTGGTGCTGCTCGCCCCGGTGGGCACGATCGCACTGGTGGCGTTCTCGCAGGACGGCTCGTGGACGACCGAGGTGATCCCCTCGGCGTACACCACACAGAACTTCATCACGATCTTCTCCGACCCGGAGGCGTACCGGCCGATCGTCAACTCGCTGCAGATGAGCCTGATCGCCACCGTCGGCTGCGTCGTGGTCGGCGTGCTCATCGCGTACGCGGTGCGGCGGCTGGACTTCCGCGGCCGCGGCCTGCTCGACGTGGCGGTCATGCTGGCCTGGGCGCTGCCCGGCACGGTGGTGGCGATCAACCTGATCTCGGCGTTCAGCACCGGCAACGCGTTCAGCTTCGGGCAGGTCCTGATCGGCACCTTCTGGATCATGCCGCTGGCGTACTTCGTGCGGTTCCTGCCGCTGGTGTTCCGCTCCAGCTCGGCGACGCTGGCCCAGCTCGACCCGTCGCTCGAGGAGGCCGCCCGCAACCTCGGCGCGCCCTGGTGGCGGGCGTTCGGCACGGTCACCCTGCGGCTGATGCTGCCCGGCGTGCTCGCCGGCGCGCTGCTCGCCTTCGTGCACGGCGTCGGCGAGTTCGTCGCCTCGGTGCTCATCTACACCTCGGAGACCGCACCGATCTCCGTCGAGATCAACAACCGGATGTACTCCTTCGAGGTGGGCACCGCCGCCGCGTACGGCATGCTCCAGATCGTGCTGATCTTCGTGGTGATGGTGGTCTCCGGGCGGCTGGAGAGCGGCCGGAAAGCCAGTCGGGAGGCGGCGCGGTGGACGGCGTGACGGACCGCTGGCCGGCGGGCGGCGGGCTGCTCCCCGCCGCCCGGATCCCCGGCGGGGAGCTCGCCGCGGTCGCCGCGGCGGCGGACTTCGCGGTGCTCCCGGTGGGCGCGGTCGAGTGGCACGGCCCGCATCTGCCGCTCGGCACCGACCTGATCCTCGCCGAGGGCTTCGCCGGGGAGAGTGCCGCGGCCGGCCCCGGGCCGCGCGGCGTCCTCTTCCCCGCCGTCGCGTACGCGGCCTGCCCGGGGCAGACCCGGCCCTGGCCGGGGACGGTGGCGATCCGGCCGGAGATCGCGGTCGGCTACCTCGCCGACGTGATCGAGGGCATCGTCACCGCGGGCTTCCCCCGGCTGCTGGTCGTCAACGGCCACGACGCCAACATGTCCACGGTGCGCGCCGCGATGGAATGGGTCTCCGGCCGGCGCACCGCCAGCCTGCTGCTGGTCAACTGGTTCCAGCTGGTCACCCCGGCGGAGACGGCGGAGCTCTACGGCGCGCCGCCGGCCCGCGGGCACGGGGGGGCGTACGAGACCTCCGGGGTGCTCGGCTTCGACCCCGGGGCGGTACGCCTCGACGCCGCCACCGACCTGCCGCCGAAGCCCAAGCTGCCGGTGGCCCATCCGTACGTGCTGGTCGAGTCCCGCCCGGATCCCTGGCAGGGCTGGTCGGGGCACGTCTCGCTGGCCAGCGAGGAGGCCGGCCGGACGGTGCGGGCGCTCGCCGCCGAGCGGCTACGGGAGACAGTTGCCGCCTGGCTGGCCGCCCCACTGCCGTCCCCGCCCACCGCCGACCCGCTGCCGACCGGGGGAGAGTCATGACCGTCGACCGAGGACTGGACGTCGTCGACTTCCACCTGCACTTCCGGATCGGCGCCGACGAGACGATCCACGCCTGCGAGCAGGCCGCCGGCATGCATCCGGGCGGCGAGCACGAACGGGCGGTACGGGCCGCCGGTTCGGCCCCGTACGCCCGGCAGTGGCGCCGGGCGTGGGGCTTCCCCGACCCGGAGCCGCCCGCCGAGCGCTGGCAGGACGAGGCCGACCGCTGGGCCGACGAGCTGCGCGCGACGGGCGTCCAGAGGGCCGTCTTCGTCACCGGCGGCGGCAACGACACCCTGGCCGACGTGGTCGACCGCCACCCGGACCTGTTGCTCGGCTTCGCCCACCACGACCCGTACGGCCCGGACGCCGCAGGCGAGCTGGACCGCGCGGTGACCGAACGCGGCCTGCGCGGGCTGAAGCTGTTCGCCCCGCTGCTGCGCGGGCCGCTGGACCACGAGGACCTGGACCCGCTCTGGGGCGCGGCCCAGCGCCTCGGCGTGCCCGTCCTGATCCACATCGGGCACTACGGCAGCGCCGGTGGCCTCAGCACCGGCCGGTACGGCGGCCCGGACGAGCTGGCCCGGATGGCCCGCCGCTTCCCGGAGCTGGCCGTGGTGGTGCCGCACTTCGGCGTGCAGCACGTGCAGGAACTCTTCTTCGCCGCCTGGGGCTGCCCCAACATCCACGTCGACACGTCCGGATCGAACCAGTGGGTGCGCTGGATGCCGTACAAGCTGACGCTGGAGGACCTCTTCCGCCGCTGCTACGAGACGATCGGCCCGCACCGGATCGTCTTCGGCAGCGACTCGTCCTGGTTCCCGCGCGGCTACGTCACCCGCTACCTCGACGACCAGCTCCGGGTCTGCCGCGAGCTGGGGATGCCCGACGACCACCTGCGTGCGATCTTCGCCGGCAACGCCGAACGACTGCTCGGCCTGACCGACTGACCGGCCGAACCCGCAGGGCCGCCCGACCGGGCGCCCGCGGACTGGAAGGAACTCCGATGAGCACACCCGCGCTGACCACCTACCAGCGGCACCACCTGGCGCCCACGTACGACCACCATGTCGGTCACCTCTACCCGGCGATGGTGCGGGCCAGCCAGGCGCACGTCGTGATGCTGACCGAGCAGGGGCTGATCCCCGCCGAGCGGGGCGCCCGCCTGCTGCGCGGGCTGGCCGAGCTGCGCGCCGACAGCACCGCGGCGCCGGCGTACGACGGCACCTTCGAGGACACCTACTACCTGCTGGAGAAGCGGCTCGCCGCGGCGTGCGGCATCCCCACGTCCGACCTGGACGTGCAGATGGCCCGCAGCCGCAACGACCTGGACGCCGGGGTGTTCCGGATGCTGCTGCGCGACCAGCTCCTCGGTGTGCTGGACCGGGTGCTCACCACCGGGCGGACCGCGCTGGACAGCGCCGACCGGTACGCGGACGTGGTGATCACCGGCTACACCCACCGCCGGCCGGCCCAGCCCACCACCATCGGGCACGCCCTCGCCGGGTACGCCGAGGCGCTCGCCGGCGAGGCGACCGCCTACGCCGACCTGATCGACCAGCTCAACGTCTCGCCGTTGGGCTCCTGCGCGTTCGCCGGCACCGACCTGGAGATCTCCCCGGCCCGGGTGGCGGAGCTGCTCGGCTTCGCCGGCCTGGTGACCAACTCCTACGAGGCCGTCGCCGGAGCCGACCACCTGGTTCGCGTCGGCACCCTCAACGCGCAGGCGCTGGCCACCGGGGCGCGGCTGGCCCGCACCCTGATGGACTGGCTGAGCTGGAACTGGGTCACCACTCCGGGCGACTTCACCCAGGGCAGCAGCATCATGCCCCAGAAGCGCAATCCGGTCGTGCTGGAGCACCTGGTGTCCTACGCCGGTCAGGCCGCCGCCGACGCGGCCTCCGTGCTCAACAACGTGGGCGCCGCCTGGTGGGAGGACTCCAACAACGCCACCACCGACGTGCAGGTCCGGCTCTGGGAGAGCAACGACCGGGCGGAGCGGTTCTTCGCCCTGGTCGGCGGCTTCCTCGCGGAGATCGCGCCGCTGTCCCCGCCGACCCGGGAGGAGATCGTGGCCTCCGGTGCGACCACCACGGCGGCGGCCGACGCGCTGACCCGGCACGGCGTGCCGTTCCGCGCCGCCCACTCGGTGGTCGGGCGGCTGGTCCGGGCCGGCGCGCCGGACACCTGGACCGCCGAGGGCGTCCGGGCCGCCGCCGACGGGCTCACCGGCCCGCTCGACGACGCCGCGGTCGACGACCTCATCGCCGCCGCGGTCCGTCCGGACCTGGTGCTGAACCGGGCCCAGGCGGACGGTCCCGGCGCTGCCGCGGTCCGCGCCCAGGTGGACAGGCTGCGCGGCGCCTTCGCCGGTACCGCCGACCGGCTGGCCGCGGTACGCGACCGCCTCGGCCGTGCCGACGCGGCGCTCGACGCCGTCGCCGCCGAGCTGGTGGCCCGGTGACCGTGCGGCTCCCGGCGCCTCCCGTGTCCGGCACCCGCGTCGACGGGCTGCTGCTCGGCATCGACTTCGGCGGTACCAAGATGGCCATCGGGGTGGCCGACGCGGACGGGCGGCTCCTCGCCCACCGGCGGGTCCCCACGCACGCCGACCGGGGCGCGCCGCAGGCCCTGGAACGGGCGCTGGGCCTCGCCGGGGAGCTGCTGGCCGGGGTCGGCGGGCCGCTGGTCGCCGCCGGCGTGGCGTCGCCCGGTGTGATCCGTCCGGACGGCATCGACCTGGCTCCCAACGTGCCCGGCTGGGAGCGGCTACGGCTGGCCGACGCGGTCCGGGACGCGCTCGACGTTCCCCGCGTGGCAGTGGACAACGACCTGAACGCGGCCGCCCTGGCCGAGCTGCGGCTGGGCGCGTTGCGCGACGCCGACCCCGGCCTCGTCGTGGGCATCGGCACCGGCGTGGCGGCGGCCGTGACGATCGGGGGCGCGGTCGTGGCCGGACACCGCGGTGCGGCCGGCGAGATCGGGTACGCCGTGGCCGGCGGCCCCTGGCCGGGCACCATGCTGGAGCTGGACTTCTCCGGCCGGGCCCTGGACGGGCTCGCCGAGGAGCTCGGGTTGCCGGACGGTGCGGCCGGGCTCGCCGCCGCGGCGGAGCGCCCCGGG
>NZ_MUYZ01000166.1:0-14660 GCF_003013775.1 Micromonospora sp. MH33 | reverse complement strand
CCGGCGCGCTCCGGGCCGGCTCGGTCTCCTCGACGGCGACCGGCTCGGCGCCGACCTCGACCACCGGCTCGACCGGACGGGCCGGCTCCTCGACGGCGACCGGCTCGACGGCGACCGGCTCGACGGCTGCGGTCTCGGCAGGCACCGGATCGGCGGACGCGGGCTCGGCGGACGGCAGGGTGGTGGCCTCGGCGGCCAGCGTGGCGGCGGCCGGGGCGGCGTCCTGCTCGACCGGGACCGGCTGCTCGGAAACGGCGGCCGGCGCCGGCACCTCGTCGACCACGGCCTCCGGCCGTTCCTGGTCGACCGTGGCGGTCACCTCGGGCGCCGGGGCGGCCGCACCCTCCACCGTGGGCGTACCGGTGCCGGCGGCGTTCCGGCGGCCGCTCACCACCCACCCGATGCCCAGGCCCACCAGCAGGGCCAGGATCAGAACCAGCCACTGCCCGAAGCTCGACGGCATGCCAACCTCCTCCTATGTACGTGAACGACAATCGCGAGAAAACCCGGGGCAGCTTCGCACACGTACGCGCGGGGCGACAGGGAGGTCGGCGGCTGCCGTCGCTGGTGGGACGGGGCGGTGCCGGCCGGTGGCCGCGAGATGACCGAGCGTGTGCCGCGCGGGACAGCGGAAGGGGCGTCCCGGACCCTGGTGCCGTTCGAGGGTCCGGGACGCCCCGGTCTTCCGTGCGGTGCGGCGACGCTCAGCAGATCCGCCGGGGCACGGGCAGCTCGGCCGCGTCCCAGCTGTAGAAGCAGCCGGCCACGGCGTCGCGTGGGGACCGCCAGGTCGGCAGGTACGGCGAGGTGTGCGCCGACAGCCGCTCGTTGACCTGCTGGTAGAGCGGGTTGTCGCGGACCTCGGCGGCCGCGTCCGGGTCGACGGCGACCGTCTCCATGAGGTGCACGCAGAGGTCGTGCAGGTAGTACAGCGACCGGTGCCGTACGCCGGTGAGGCGGGGCAGCTCGGTGGCGTCGGACTCGGCGAAGATCTGTGCCACCCGGCCCTGCGCCCCCGGCACGATCCGGCTGACGACCAACAGTCGACTCATCGGGACCCCTCTCGCCGCTCGTGGTGCCCCGACCCCGGCCGAGGGCGTCGGTCACCGTGCGGCCCACCCTGCCGGCCCGGCTGTCACCTGGCCGTCACAGCCCGCGTGGGGACATTGATGGCGGTGGTGACGCTCAGCGGGGGTGCGGTGTGGTGGGAGCGGTCGGGCCGCGCGGTGCGGAACCGGCCGGGCGGCCGGGGGCGTTGCTCCGGTCCGCGCGCCGCTGGGGGGCCTGCCGGGTGGCCCGCCGGATCGGGGCGAGGGTCTCGTCGAGCAGGGCGCACATCGCCGGGGACGGCTCCAGGCGTAGTTCGCGCAGCAGCAGGTCGCGGTAGACGTAGAAGGCGTGC
Source organism: Micromonospora sp. MH33 (assembly GCF_003013775.1). Lineage (NCBI taxonomy): Bacteria > Bacillati > Actinomycetota > Actinomycetes > Micromonosporales > Micromonosporaceae > Micromonospora > Micromonospora sp. MH33. The sequence goes on along the minus strand of NZ_MUYZ01000166.1, from coordinate 13,258 downwards.
ACCGCTTCGAAGGCGTTGCCCTCGGCGAGGTGGATGCGGACCACCAGGCGGTGCGGGGTCTCGCGCAGCGGTTCGGCGGCCATCGCCTCCAGCGCCGCCTCCAGGGCCTCGCCGTGCCGGTTCGCGGCGAGGTGGTTGCTGGCGAGTTCCTCCAGCATGTGCAGCCGGAGCTGGCGCAGCCGTTCGCGTTCCAGCAGCACCCAGTCGTCGTACCAGCCGGGGAGCAGGTCGTGCCGGCCGGCGCCGGCGGCCCCGCGGGGCACCTCGCCGTCGCGTACCCGGGCGGCGGTGGCCACCAGCTCGTCGACGTCGAGGTGGACGGTGGGGCCGAGGCGGACGGTGTCGCCGTCGGTGCGCAGCGGACAGCAGGGGTCCTGCCGGAGCCGCCACAGCGCGGTGCGCAGCGAGGAGAGCGCCCGGTCCTCGGGGGTCTCCGGCCAGAGCAGCCCGGCGAGGTGGCTACGGGTGGCGCCCGGGCGCAGCCCGATGAGGGCGATGACCCGTTGCAGGCCCCGGGGGACCACCACCGGGACGTCGTCGTGGAGCAGCCGGAACCCGCCGAGCAGGTGCAGCGACACCCGTGGGACGGGGTCTCCCGCCGTCGGCAATTTTGATCCCCCGGACACGGGCGCACCCCCTGCACCGGAACCCTCGTCCCGACCGTCCTCTGTTGTCCGGCTCGGCTGCCCGCGACGCCGGTGTCGGAACGGCTCCGCCGTGGCGGAGAAGCCCGCTGTAGCCGGGCTGACCGGTACGGAGGATATCAACACTTGTTACTCTGCGTCAACGACGCGTCGGTTTGCTGACCGTCCGTAATGGCCGGGCGAACCGCCTGTGAACTGCGAATAAGTGTCGCCATCCATTCAGGGCAGTTGATCTTCCCATAGCTGGCGCACAGCTTGCGTCAACGCAGCGTCACGGACTTCCGGGGCCGATGGTGGCCGGTTGACGCCGCGTTGACGGTGCCGGCGGCACCGTGTCGCCAGTCGTCCGGCGAGACCGGTCGCCACGCACCGGGACGCACCCAGGGGAGGCTGCGCAATGGACCGCTCGCTCATCGTCGCCAAGGTGGTGCCGACCGCCGAGGATCGGGTCGCCGAGATCTTCGCCGAGTCCGACGCGACCGAACTGCCCGGGCTGGTCGGCGTCCGGCACCGCTCCCTCTACCGGCTGCACGACCTCTACGTCCATCTCCTGGAGACGGAGGCGCCGGCCCAGGGGGCGGTGGAGGAGGCGCGCGGCCATCCCGAGTTCGTCCGGGTCAGCGAGCGGTTGCGCCCGTACATCTCGCCGTACCTGCCGACCTGGCGCTCGCCCCGCGACGCCATGGCCCACTGCTTCTACCGGTACGACGCACCGGGGCGGCAGTCCCACCGGTACGACGCGCTCGGGCGGCAGTCGTGACCACCACCGCTCCCCGGGACGAGCAGCTCTGGTCCCGCTGCGACGGGTGCGCCTCGCTGCTCTACCGCAAACGCCTGCGGCGCAACCTCGACGTCTGCCCGGAGTGCGGGTCGCACGCCCGGCTCGACGCGCCGGACCGGGTGGCGCAGCTGGTCGACCCGGACTCGTTCACCCCGCTGCCCGAGCGGGCGGTGCGGGTCGACCCGATCGGGTTCGTCGACGCGCTGCCCTACCCGCACCGGCTCAGCGCGGCCCGCACCGGAACCGGCCTGGACGAGGCGGTGGTCTGCGGGACCGCCCGGGTCGGCGGCCACCCGGTCGCCCTGGCGGTGATGGACTTCCGCTTCCTCGGCGGCAGCCTCGGCTGCGCGGTCGGCGAGCTGATCACCCGGACCGCCGAGCGGGCGCTGGCCGACGCCACGCCGCTGGTGCTGGTCACCGCCTCCGGCGGGGCGCGGATGCAGGAGGGCGCGCTGTCGCTCATGCAGATGGCCACGGTCAGCCAGGCCGTCGCCGGGCTGCGCGAGGCGGGACTGCTCACGGTCAGCATCATCACCGACCCGACGTACGGCGGGGTGGCCGCGTCCTTCGCCACCAACACCGACGTGGTGCTCGCCGAGACCGGCGCCCGGCTGGGCTTCGCCGGCCCCCGGGTGATCCGCCAGGTCACCGGCGCCACGCTGCCGGAGGGCTTCCAGACCGCCGAGTTCCTGCTCCGGCACGGCCAGGTCGACCTGGTGGTGCCCCGGCACGCGCTGCGCGGCCGGCTGACCGCGCTGCTCGCCGCCGCCGAGTCCGGCCGGCGGGTGCCCGTACCCCGGCAGGAGCCGGCGCCGCGACCGGCCGCCGGGGCCGACGCCCCCGCCGCCGCGCCCGGTCCGGCCCGCGACGCCTGGGAGACGGTACGCACGGCCCGGCACCCCGGCCGGCCCACCACCCTCGACTACCTGGAGACCGCCTTCGACGGCTTCGTGGAGCTGCACGGCGACCGGCTCGGCGCGGACTGCCCGGCGATCGTCGGCGGGGTGGCCCGGCTGGACGGCCGGCCGGTGATGGTGATCGGCCACCAGAAGGGACACACCACGGCGGAGCTGGTGGCCCGCAACTTCGGCATGGCCAGCCCGGCCGGGCACCGCAAGGCGCTGCGGCTGATGCGCCTCGCGGCCCGGCTCCGCCTGCCGGTGGTGACCCTGGTGGACACCCCGGGCGCCGACCCGGGTGTGGCCGCGGAGCAGCAGGGCCAGGCCGCCGCCATCGCGGAGAACATCCTCGCGCTGAGCGTCCTGCCCACGCCGGTCGTCGCGGTGGTCACCGGCGAGGGCGGCAGCGGCGGCGCGCTCGCCCTCGCGGTCGCCGACCGGGTGCTGATGCTGGAGCACGCCGTCTACTCGGTGATCAGCCCGGAGGGCTGCGCAGCGATCCTCTGGCCGGACAGCTCGGCCGCCCCGCAGGCCGCCCGGGCGCTCCGGCTCACCGCAGCCGACCTGTGCCGGCTCGGGGTGGTCGACGAGGTGGTGCCCGAGCCGCGGCCCGCCGCCCACGGCGACCCGGCCGGCGCGGCCGAGCTGCTGGGGCGGGCCGTGACGGCGAACCTCGCTCCGCTGCTCGCCGTGCCGCCGGCCACTCTGGTCCGCCGCCGCCGGCAGCGGTTCCGCCGCTTCGGCGCCGCCCGCTCGGCCGGCGGGAACCCGCCGATTGACGCCATCCGCAACGGTGCGCGAACGGAGGTGGCGCGATGAGTGCCGACGCCGGGCCCGAGGAGGTGCTGGACGGGTTGAGCCGGCACGCCCGCAAGCTGGTCGCGGAGCTGGCCGGCCCGGTGCGCCGGGTGCGGCTGCGCAGCGGCGAGACCGTGCTGGAGGTGGAGTGGCACGACCCGGCCCGGCCGGCGCCCGCGCCGCGTGCCGAGGTGGATCCGGTCACCGCGCCGCAGGTCGAGGCGGTGCCCGCGGCGGACCGGCCGGCGGTGCGGGCACCCGTCGTGGGCACCTTCTACCGGGCCCCCGAGCCCGGCGCGGCCCCGTTCGTGGCGGTCGGCGACGTGGTCCGGCCCGGCCAGGTGGTCGGCATCGTGGAGGCGATGAAGTTGATGAACGAGGTGACCGCCGGCCAGGCCGGACGGGTGGTCGAGGTGCTGGTGGAGGACGGCAAGCCCGTCGAGTACGACCAGCCGCTGATCGCCCTGGAACCGCTCACCGGACGGGACGCCTGATGTTCGAGAAGGTGCTGATCGCCAACCGCGGCGAGATCGCGCTGCGCGTGCTGCGCGCCTGCCGGGAACTGGGTGTCCGGACGGTGGTGGTGCACTCCAGCGCCGACGCCGACTCGCTGCCGGTGCGGCTGGCCGACGAGACCGTCCGGATCGGACCGGCGGCCAGCCGGCAGAGCTACCTGAACGCCGCGGCGATCGTCGAGGCGGCCCGGCAGACCGGCGCCCAGGCCGTGCACCCCGGCTACGGCTTCCTCTCCGAGGACGCCGACTTCGCCGAGATCTGCGCGGAGAACGGGCTCGTCTTCGTCGGCCCGCCGCCGCAGGTGATGGCCGCCCTCGCCGACAAGTCCACCGCGCGGGCGCTGATGAGCCGCGCCGGCCTGCCGCTGCCGCCGGGCAGCGTGCGGACCCTGCCGACCGCCGCCGACGCCCTCGACGTGGCCGCCGAGGTCGGCTACCCGGTGATCGTCAAGGCGGCCGCCGGCGGGGGCGGGCGCGGGATGACGGTGGTCCGCTCGGCCGCCGAGCTGCCCCGCGCGTACGCCCGCACCCGCGCCGCCGCCCAGGTCGCGTTCGGCGACGACCGGGTGTACGTCGAGCGGTACCTGGTCGACGCCCGGCACGTCGAGGTGCAGGTCCTCTGTGACGGCCACGGCAACGGGATCCACCTGGGCACCCGGGACTGCTCGGTGCAGCGCCGGCACCAGAAGCTGATCGAGGAGGCCCCCGCCCCGGCGCTGCGACCGGCCACCCTGGACACCCTCGCGGAAACCGCGCTGCGCGGCGCCCTGTCGGTCGGCTTCACCGGCGCCGGCACCGTCGAGTTCCTGGTGGACGAGGCCGAGCGCTGCCACTTCCTGGAGATCAACTGCCGGATCCAGGTGGAACACCCGGTGACCGAGCTGGTCACCGGCATCGACCTGGTCCACGAACAGCTGCACGTGGCCGCCGGCACCCCGCTGCGCTGGCGGCAGGAGGACGTCCGGCTGCGCGGGGTGGCGGTCGAGTGCCGGGTCAACGTGGAGGATCCGGACCGCGACTTCGCCCCGGCCCCCGGCCGGCTGGACCGCTTCCGGCCGCCCGGCGGCCCGTTCACCCGGGTCGACACCCACGGCCACGTCGGCTACCTGGTCAGCCCGCACTACGACTCGCTGCTGGCCAAGGTGGCGGTCTGGGCACCGGACCGGGACGGCGCGCTGGACCGGCTCGACCGGGCGCTCGGCGAGTTCGAGGTGGCCGGCCCGGGGGTGCGCACCACCATCCCGTTCGCCCGGCGGGTGCTGCGCGACGCCGCCTTCCGCGCCGGACGGCACACCACCGCCCTGGTCGAGCGCCTGCTCACCCCGCCCGCCGCCGGCGCCGTACCGGTCGCCGCCCCGCCGCACGACGGCGGTGCGGCCGCCGACCGGACCGTGCCCGACATCCGAGCCGACGCCGACCCGGCCGGCCGTACCCCCGTCACCGCCGTGCCCGCCGCCGGCCCGACCGCCTGGAGGAACCGATGACCGTCGCTCCCGACCGACCGCTCGCCAACGAGATCACCGACATCCTGGTGACCCACTGCGGCCTGGACGCCGACGCCGCCGCCCGCACCCCGGCCGCCAGCCTCGAGGAGCTGGGCATGGACTCGCTGGCGCTGCTCGAACTCTCCGCGGTCGTGGCCGACCGGTGGCGGGTGAAGATCCCCGAGCAGGCCGGGCAGCTCAGCATCGCCGGCGTCGCCGACCTGGTGGCCCGCCGGGCCGACCCGCCACCGGGGCACACCGAGAACGCGGTCGACATCGCCGCCCCGCTGCCGCTGGTCTGGGAGATCACCAACGACGTCGCCCGGTGGACCGAGCTGTTCACCGAGTACGCGGTGGTCGAGATCCTGCACCGGGAGGGCGACACGGTCCGGTTCCGGCTCACCATGCACCCCGACGAGAACGGCACGTCGTGGAGCTGGGTCAGCGAACGCACCGCCGACCCGGCCACCCGCGAGGTGCACGCCCGGCGGGTGGAGACCGGCCCGTTCGAGTACATGCGCATCCACTGGCGCTACGACGAGATCCTCGGCGGCACCCGGATGACCTGGGTGCAGGACTTCGCCATGAAGCCCACCGCGCCGGTCGACAACGCCGGCATGACCGAGCGGATCAACACCAACAGCAAGGTCCAGCTCGCCGTCATCAAGGAGCGGATCGAGCGGGCGCACGCGGGAGGCGCGCGATGACCGACACCGGTACCGCCCGGGTCTCCGTGCACGACGTCACCGCCGACCGGCGGCGCGGCGGCGAGCTGCGGGTGCTGCTCGGCCCGAAGACCGTCGGCAGCACCTCGGGCTTCATGGGGGTGGCCGCGCTGGCGCCGGGGGAGCGGATCGCCGAGCACTACCACCCCTACAGCGAGGAGTTTCTCTACGTCGCCCGCGGCGCCATCACCGTCGACCTGGACGACCGTCCCGTCCCGCTCGCGGCCGGGGAGGCGCTCTTCGTGCCCCGGCACGTACGGCACCGGCTGCGCAACACCGGCGATGAGCCCGCCGAGGTGGTCTTCCACCTCGGACCGCTCGCCCCCCGCCCGGAACTCGGCCACGTCGACACCGAGGGCGCCCCACCACCCCGGAAACCGTCGTGACCGGCCGGCGCACCGTGGTCACCGGCGTCGGCGTCGTCGCCCCCGGCGGCGCCACCCGGGACCGGTTCTGGAAGACCATCACCGAGGGGCGCACCGCCACCCGGCGGATCAGCTTCTTCGACCCGTCGCCGTTCCGCTCGCAGATCGCCGCCGAGTGCGACTTCGACCCGGACTCCGCCGGCATCACCCTCGCCGAGCGGCAGCGCGCCGACCGGTACGTGCAGTTCGCCCTCGCCTGCTCCGCGGAGGCGCTCGCCGACAGCGGCCTGACCCTCTCCGACGCCGAGCGGGAACGCACCGGCGTGGTGCTCGGCACCGCGGTCGGCGGCACCATGGCGCTGGAGAAGGAGTACGTCCGGGTCAGCGACTCCGGTCGGCGCTGGCTGGTCGACCACACCCTCGGCGGGCCGTACCTGTACCAGGCGCTGATCCCCAGCAGCCTGGCCGCCGACGTGGCCTGCCGGCACGGCCTGCACGGCCCGGCGCAGGTGGTCTCCACCGGCTGCACCTCCGGCATCGACGCCATCGGCTACGCCCACCAGCTCGTCGCCGACGGCGAGGCCGACGTCGTGCTGGCCGGGGCGGCCGACTCGCCCATCTCCCCGGTCACCGTCGCCTCGTTCGACGCCATCGGAGCCACCAGCCCCGACAACGACGACCCGGAGCACGCCTCCCGGCCGTTCGACGCCGACCGGCACGGCTTCGTCCTGGCCGAGGGCGCGGCCGTGCTGGTGCTGGAGGAGGCCGAGCACGCCCGCCGCCGGGGCGCGCACATCTACTGCGAGGTGGCCGGCTACGCCAGCCGCAGCAACGGCTTCCACATGACCGGGCTGCGCCCCGACGGCGCGGAGATGGCCGTGGCGATCACCGACGCGCTGCGCCAGGCCCGGCTCGCCCCGTCCGCCGTGTCGTACGTCAGCGCGCACGGCTCCGGCACCCGGCAGAACGACCGGCACGAGACCGCCGCGTTCAAGCGGGCGCTGGGGCCGACGGCGTACCGGGTGCCGATCAGCTCGATCAAGTCGATGGTCGGGCACTCGCTCGGCGCGATCGGCTCGATCGAGATGGCCGCCTGCGCGCTGGCCATCGAGTACGGCGTGGTCCCGCCCACCGCCAACTGGGCGACCCGGGACCCCGAGTGCGACCTGGACTACGTGCCCAACGAGGCCCGGGAGGTGCCGGTGGACGTGGCGTTGTCGGTGGGCAGCGGCTTCGGCGGCTTCCAGTCCGCCATGATCTTCCGGCGGCTGGCGGTCCACCCGTGACCGCGCGGGCCGTGGTGACCGGGATCGGGGTGGTCGCACCCACCGGCGTCGGCGCCGACGCGCACTGGGACGCGGTGCTCGCCGGCACCCGGCGCACCGGGCCGATCACGCTGTTCGACCCGGCCGGCTACCCGACCCGGATCGCCGGGGAGGTGCCCGACTTCGACCCGGCCGGGTTCACCGACACCCGGCAGCGGGTGCAGACCGACCGGTGGACGCACCTCGGCTTCGCCGCCACCCGGCTGGCGCTGGCAGACGCGGGCCTGCCCGAGGAGGCCCCCGACCCGTACCAGTGGGCGGTGACCCTGGCCAGTTCCTCGGGCGGGAACCTGTTCGGGCAGCGGGAGCTGCAACGGCTCTGGGGCGGGCCGAGCCGGACGGTCGGGGCGTACCAGTCGATCGCCTGGTTCTACGCGGCCAGCGTGGGGCAGCTCTCCATCCGGCACCAGCTCAAGGGACCCTGCGGGGTGACCGTCTCCGAGTCGGCCGGCGGGCTGGACAGCCTCGCCCACGCGGTACGGACCATCCGCCGCGGCACCCCGCTGGTGGTGGCCGGGGCGACCGAGTGCCCGCTCAGCCCGTACGCGCTGGCCTGCCAGCTCCGCTCCGGGCTGCTCAGCGACGTCGCCGACCCGGAGCTGGCGTACCGGCCGTTCGACGCGGGCGCCGCCGGCTACGTGCCGGCCGAGGGCGGCGCCGTCTTCGTGGTGGAGGAACTGGGGCACGCGCTGTCCCGGGGCGCCCGGATCTACGGGGAGATCACCGGCTGGGCGGCCACCCACGACGCCGCCCCGACCGACCCCGGGGCCGGCCCCGACCCGACCCACTACGCCCGGGCGCTGCGGCTGGCCCTGGACCGGGCCGCGGTCCGGCCGCACGACGTGGACGTCATCTGGCCGGACGCGCTCGGCGTGCCCGCGTACGACCGGGCTGAGGCGGCCGCCCTGCGCGCGGTCTTCGGCGCGACGACCCCGGCGGTGACCACGCAGAAGCCGCTGACCGGCCGGGCCCACCAGGGCGGTTCGGCCCTGGACGCGGCTACTGCGCTGCTCGCCTTCCACCACGGCCTGCTGCCCGCCTCGGCCGGCCCGGAGCAGCCCGCGCCCGGCTGCGAGCTGACCTTCCTGCGCCGGTCGCGCCCGCCGCGCAGCCGGATCGCCCTGGTCGGGGCGCGCGGCTTCGACGGCTTCAACAGCGCGGTGGTGCTGCGCGGCGCCGCCCCGCCCCCCCGGGAACTAGTTGGTGCGGGAGCACGTGGTTGACGACACTCGCCCTGCGGAACCCGGTTGCGTCATGACCGGTGGGTTTGCGTAGTGTTTGCGCCATGTCGAGCCCTGAGGCATCCAAGGTGGGGGCTTTCGGTCACGCCGTCAGCCCCCTGAACCGCTGAGTTCATAGCCCGCTTCCCAGCAGTCTTTGCTGCATGGGCCGTTTGCGCGCACCCCTTGGGGCGCTGGCCGCGGTGACGAGACGTCTCCTCCTTCTCGCCCACCTCGGAGCTCTTGATGCCTCTCCCGCTCTACCTGCTTGCCGTGGCGGTCTTCGCCATGGGCACCTCGGAGTTCATGCTCGCCGGCCTGGTGCCGGACATCGCCACAAGCCTCGACGTGTCGGTCGGGGCCGCCGGGCTCCTGACCTCGGCGTTCGCCGTCGGGATGATCGTCGGCGCGCCGCTGATGGCGGCCCTTGCACGCCGTTGGCCTGTTCGGGCCAGCCTGTTTGGCTTCGTGCTGGTTTTCGCCGTGGCCCACGTCGTCGGCGCCCTCACGGCGAGTTTCGCGGTTCTGCTTGTCACCCGGGTGATCGCCGCCCTGGCCAACGCGGGCTTCCTGGCGGTGGCACTGAGCACGGCGGCCACGCTCGTCGCAGTTGATCAGAAGGGGCGCGCACTGGCGGTGCTGCTCTCGGGTACGACGGTGGCCACGATCGCCGGGGTTCCCGGCGGTGCGGTGCTCGGCACGTTGCTGAGCTGGCGGGCAACCTTCTGGGCGATCGCACTGCTCTGCCTTCCCGCTGCCTTCGGCGTGGTGAAGGGCATCCCGGCACCTGCCGGAAAGACCCCTCAGGGCACTCCGGCTGGCTCGTCTCTGCGGGACGAGATCGCCCAGCTCGCGATGCCCAGGCTGCTCCTGGTCATGCTGCTCGGTGCCCTCGTCAACGCTGCCACCTTCGCCACGTTCACCTTCCTGGCACCGATCGTGACTGACACCGCCGGCCTCGGCGAACTGTGGGTCTCGGTCGTGCTGGTGCTCTTTGGTGCCGGGTCCTTCGCCGGGGTCACCCTCGCCGGACGGCTCTCCGATCAGCGTCCCCGTATCGTAATCGCCATCGGTGGCCCGTTGCTGTTGCTCGGCTGGGTCGCGTTGGCGACCCTGGCAGCCCAACCGGTGGCGCTTCTGCTCCTCGTGTTCGTGCAGGGCGCGCTGTCCTTCGCGTTGGGCAGCACCCTGATCAGCAGGGTGCTCTATGCGGCAGCGGGCGCCCCCACGATGGGAGGGTCGTATGCGACCGCGGCGCTCAACATCGGTGCTGCTGGCGGCCCCATCGTTGCGGCAGCGACCCTCGGGGCCAATGCTTTCGATCTCGGCCCGGTATGGGTCAGCTGCCTCCTGGTTGTGATCGCACTGCTCATCGCCCTGCCGTCCCTGCGATTCATCACACCCCGCGTCGGTCGCCGCGGGCGGGCGGCAGCGGGATAGGCCGCCCGGGCAGCATCCGGTGGCCGGCGGGGTACCGAGCCGGCGTGGAGCCGATACTGCCTGTCCGATCGAGCCTGAGCAATCCGTCCAGCCGCTCTTCTTGATCTAGCCATTTGCATGTAGCAATGCACGGAACGGCTGTCGTATTGTTCCGTCAGCACCCCGGAGAACGCACCTGTTGGGCGGATTTCGCCCACTTCGAGGCTGGGCGGTGGGCGGTCGTGACAGCACATCCTATGGCGGAAGATCCTGCGTCGACAGTGGGTAGTTGGGTGGACGACATTCTGTTCACCGGGCGTCCCGCCGACGTTTGTCTCCGTCTGCCGGAGCCGGTCGACAAGGGCACCCTGCGCCGCCTGGTCGCCGAGGCGCAGACCCGGCTGGCCGAGGCCGGCCTGCGCCCCGGCGGCGCCGCCGCGCTCCGGCTGCCCCCGTCGCTGGCCTACGTGGTGCACCTGCTGGCCACCTGGCGCACCGGCGCCCAGGCGATCCTGCTGGACCACCGGCTCACCGACCACGAGGTCGACCGGGCGCTGCGCCGGCTCGGCCCGCAGGTGGTGGTGGCCCCGGTGCGGACCGGCGGCGGCGCGCTGCGGATCTTCGTGGACGTCACCGCGGGCGTCACGTCGTACTCGAACCGGCCGGCCGGCAGCCCGCACGCGGTGATCCAGCTCAGCTCCGGCTCCACCGGACCGTCCAAGGTGATCGGCCGGACCGCCGAGGACCTGGTCGGCGAGGTACGCCGCTACACGCAGATCGACGGGGTGGCGCTGCCCGGCGAGCGGATCATCCTGCTGCCCTCCATGGTGCACGTGCTCGGCCTGGTCGGCGGGCTGCTCTACGGCCTGCACGCCGGCGTCGAGCTGTGCCCGCCGGAGCGGCTCAGCGGCGACGCGATCCTCGCCGCCGTCGCCGCCCAGGACAGCCCCGCCACCGTGCTCGGCGTGCCGTTCCACATCGGCCTGCTCGCCTCCACCGTGCCGTCCCGGCCGCTGCCGCAGCTCAAGCGGATGACCACCGGCGGCGAGCTGGTCCCGGCCGCCGTCGCCCGCGCCTTCACCGACCGCTACGGCGTCCCGCTGGGCAACATGTACGGGATGACCGAGGTCGGCGTCATCGGCACCGACCTGTACGGCGCGCACCGGCCCGCCATCGCCCCCGCGCCCGGCATCCGGGTCCGCGAGTCCGGCGGCGAGCTCTGGGTCAGCTGCCCGGCCAACCCCTACGTCGGACTCGCCGACCCGACCCGCTGGGCCGACGGCTGGCTGCACACCCGCGACGCCGGCGTGGTCGACCCGGGCACCGGGCTGGTCACCATCAAGGGCCGGCTCGACTCGCAGGTCTCGGTGGGCGGCATGAAGGTCGACCTGACCGAGGTGGAGGCCAGCGTCGCCGAGCTGCCCGGGGTGACCGCCGCCGTGGTGGTCTGGGACGACGGGATCACCGCGTACGTGCAGACCGACGGCTCGCTCTCCGAGGACACCCTGGACAAGCTGCTCGTCGAGCGCCTGGCCGGCTACAAGCGCCCCCGCACCCTGCACCTGCTCGACCAGCTGCCCCGCACCACCACCGGCAAGCTGGTCCGCTCCGCGACGGCGCTGCGGGACGCGGCGTCATGACCGGCCCCCTGGTCGAGGACGACCTCGACCGGACCGGCCGCGCCGGCGACCGCGACGGCGAGCACCAGGCCCGCTCCGCCGGCCGGATGGCCGACCCGCATCCCCGGACAGCCGGGAACCGGGCGCAGCAGCTCGCCGCCGTCCGGCAGGGGCATCCGGCGGCGCAGGCCGCCGCCGCGCAGACCGGTGCCGAGCGCCTTGCCGACCGCCTCCTTGGCCGTCCACAGGCGCAGGAAGTCCAGCTCCCGGCCGGTCTCGTCCCGGCCGGCCAGCCAGGCCGCCTCGTCCGGGTCGTACCAGCGCCGGGCCAGCGGCGTGGCGGGCAGCCGCCGGCGCCACTCCACGTCCACCCCGACCGGTCCGCCCACCCGGGCGGCCACCACGACCACCCCGTCGACGTGGCTGACGCTGACCGGCAGCGTCCGCCCGTCGTCGGCGTACACCTCCGGGCGTCCGCCGGGCGCCCGTCCCACCCCGATCTCCGCCCCGGGCCGGCCGAGCAACGCGCCACCCGCGCGCCTGAGCAGCCGCCGCGCCAGCTCCCGCTGGTCGCCGGCGGTGCGGCCGGTCCACACGTACACGGTGTCCCGACCGGGCACCGGTAGCTGGTTCACGGAAAGAGGTTAACGCCATGCGAGACGAGGTCCGCACCTTCGTCATCGAGCAGCTCGCCGACATGAACTACGACGTCGAGGACATCGACGACGACACCACCCTCGGCCCCTCCGGCGTCGACCTCGAGTCGCTGGCCCTGGCCGACCTCGCCGTCCGCGTCGAGGACCGGTACGGCCTGAAGTTCGCCGACGACGAGTCGGAGAAGCTGGCCCTGATGACGGTCGGCGAGTTCATCACGATGGTCGCCGACCGGGTGACCGCGAACAGCGACAACTCCTGATGACCGGTCAGCCCGACCTGGGGCGAGCTGACCTGGTGAGCATGCTCGCCGAACTGACCGCGAAACCCGTCGACCAGGTGCCCGACCGGATCGGCTCGATGGAGCTGGCCTGGTTGGTGCACCTCGTCGAGCAACGCTACGACCGCCGGCTGGAGCTGACCGACGACCAGCTCGCCGGCATCCGCACCGTCGACGACGCGCTGGCGGTGTTCCACACCTCGCTGACCGCTCCCGCAGATGGCTGAGCGGGAGCCTGTACGGATCACCGGCGTCCACGCGGTCAGCGCCCTGGGCAGGGGCGCCGACGCGCTGCTCGCCGGGGTGCTCGCCGGCACCCCGGCGTTCACGCCGGTGCGCCGCTTCGACACCACCGGCCGCCGGGTCACCGTGGCGGCCACCCTGCCGGAGGTCGGCACCCTCGCCGACGAGCTGACCGACGCCGTCGACCGCGCGTGCCGGGCGGCCGGCCTGGACCGGACGCACCGGGCCGGCGCCGCGCTGTTCCTGGCCACCCACGGTGGCCCGCACTCGCTGCCGGTGCCGGCCGC
>NZ_MUYZ01000165.1:0-14716 GCF_003013775.1 Micromonospora sp. MH33 | reverse complement strand
GCGCCCGGCCCTGGTCGCTGCTCAGCCGGGCCGGGCTGGTGGCCGCCCTGATCGCGCGGGGGCGGCCCGGCGACGAGGCCACCGCCGCCCGGTTGCACGCCGACACGGCGGCCGAGGCACGGGCGCTCGGCATGGCCCACGTCCTGCACCGGCTGGGCGAGAGGAACACCGCGGCTCCCGTCCCCGCCGGACCCGTGGCACGACCACCGGACGCGGGCCTCGGCGGCGCGGCGCAGGCCGGGGCGAATCACGCCGTCGTGGTGCGGGCGTCCACCGGCGCCGATCACGCCCTCGGCGTGCCAGCACCGAGCGGACCGGGTCACGCCGTCGGGGTGCCGGCATCGGCCGCAGTGGGCCACCCGGCCGGCGGTCCGGCCGCTTCCGGCGCGGTGAGTGGTGACCGGGCGGCGGAGCCCGGGACCACTGCCGCCCCCGAGTTCCGGCCGGAGGGGGCCGTGTGGCGGCTCGCCTACGGCGGCGCGGTGGTGCACCTGCCCGACGCCAAGGGTCTGCACGACGTGCGGCTGCTGCTGGGCCGGCCGGGCGTCGACGTTCCCGCGGTCGAGTTGCTCGACCCGGCCGCCGGCCCGGAACTCGTCGCCGCCCGCCGGCTCGGCGGCGATCCGGTGCTGGACGATGAGGCGAAGGCCCGCTATCGGCAGCACCTGCGGCGGCTCGACGACGAGATCGACCGGGCCGCCGTACGCGATGACGCGGCGAGGCTGGCCGCCCTCGACGCCGAGCGTGCCGCGCTGCTCGACCAGTTGCGCGCCGCCGCCGGCCTGGCCGGGCGCAGCCGCCGCCTCGGCGACGAGGCGGAGCGGGCTCGCAAGGCGGTGACCGCCCGGATCCGGGACACCCTGCGGCGGATCGAGGAGTGCCACCCGGTGCTCGGCGCGCACCTGCGCGAGTCCGTCGCCACCGGCGGCACCTGCCGCTACCTGCCGGCCGATCCGGTGCCCTGGCGCCTCTGACGCCGGGGACGCCGTATGACGGCACCGTCCACGTTGGAGGTCCGGGCGACGACACCGCCCAGGTCGGGGGCGCCGGGCGACGGCGCCCCCGGTCCGGGGTCAGCGGCGGTTGTAGCGGTACATGGTGAGCGTGCCGAAGACGACCACGAACCCGGCGCTCCACAACAGCAGCCACAGGGTGTTCGTGGCGTCGGTCGATCCGGCCATCGCGGCGCGTACGGCCGCGACCAGGTGGGTGACCGGGTTGGCCTTGACGAACGCCTGGAGCCAGCCCGGCATGGTGGCCGGGTCGACGAAGACGTTGCTCAGGAAGGTCAGCGGGAACAGCACCATCATGCTGACCCCCATCACCGACTTCTCGCTGCGCAGCACCAGGCCGAAGAACGTCCACACCCAGGAGAACGCGAACGAGAAGACCACCAGCAGGCCGATGCCGGCGAGGACGCCGACCGGCCCGCCGCCGGGCCGGAACCCGAGCGCCAGCCCCACGCCGAGGATGACCAGCGCGGCGAGCACGTAGCGCAGCACGTCGCCGAAGATCATGCCGACCAGCGCGGCGGGCCGCCACACCGGCAGGGTGCGGATCCGGTCGAAGACGCCCTTCTCGATGTCGTTGTTCAGCCCGACGCCGGTGTACATGGTGATCATCACGACGCTGGTCACAATGATGCCGGGCAGGAAGAACTGCAGGTAGTCCCGAGGGCTGTCGGCGAGCGCACCGCCGAACAGGTACGTGAACATCAGCACCATGATGATCGGGAAAGCGGTCACGTCGAAGAGCTGCTCCGGCACGTGCTTGATCTTCAGCATCGCCCGCCAGCCGAAGGTCAGCGACGCGGACAGCGCGCCCGGCCTCGGCGGCCGCTCGCCCGGGGCGAGGACCGTCGCCAGCGCCTCGGCGGACGGCACAAAGACGGACGGCGGCCGCCCGGTCGTGGTCGCGGTGTCGCTCATCGGGCCGCCTCCAGTTCGTCGTCCCGCTCGTCCGTCGCGACGGCCGGGTGGTCGGTCAGGGCCAGGAACACCTCGTCCAGGCTCGGCTGGCCGAGGGAGAAGTCGTCCACCACGATCCCGGCCCGGGCCAGCTCACCGAGGGCGCGCGCCGCCTGCTCGCCGGCCTCCAGGTCGGTGCCGTCCTCACCGACCCGGGCGGTGAGCACCACCGGGTCCGCCTCCAGCTGCACCGGCACGCCCAGCGCCGCCCGCAGCACCTGCTCGGCCCGGGGCCGCTCCCCGGCGTCGCGCAGTCGTACGTGGACGGTGCCGGAGCCGACCGACGACTTCAGCTCGCCCGGGGTGCCCTCCGCGATCACCCGGCCGTGGTCGACCACCGCGATCCGGCCGGCGAGCTGGTCGGCCTCGTCCAGGTACTGGGTGGTCAGCAGCACCGTGGTGCCGTGCGCGACCACGGCCCGGATGATCTCCCACACCTGGTTGCGGCTGCGCGGGTCCAGCCCGGTCGTCGGCTCGTCCAGGAAGAGCAGGTCCGGGGTGTTCAGGATGCTGGCCGCGATGTCGATCCGCCGCCGCATCTCGCCCGAGTACTTCTTCACCTGCCGCCCGGCCGCCTCGGTGAGCCCGAACGCGGCGAGCAGCCGCTCGGCCCGCTGCCGGGCCGCCGGCCGGCCCAGGCCGAGCAGCCGGCCCAGCAGGACCAGGTTCTCCGCCCCGGTGAGGTCCTCGTCGAGCGAGGCGTACTGGCCGGTCAGGCTGACCCGGGCGCGGACCGCGTCCGCCTCGGCGACGACGTCGTGCCCGAAGACGCGGGCCCGCCCACCGTCCGGGCGCAGCAGCGTGGCCAGCACCCGCACCGCGGTGGTCTTGCCGGCGCCGTTCGGCCCGAGCAGCCCGTAGACGGTGCCGGCGGGGACCCGCAGGTCCAGGCCGTCGAGCGCGCGGGTCGGGCCGAACGACCGGACCAGGCCGTCGGCCTCGACGGCCGGGCCGGTGTTCCGGTTACTCATGATCACTACCTCTCTTCGTCGGTGTTCTCAGGAGACGTACGGGCGCGCCGCGCGGCCCTCGCGCAGCGCCAGGCCCCACCAGCACAGCTCGTCGAGGAGCACCCGGACGTCCTGCCGGAGCTGCTCCTCGCCCCGCCCCGTCGGCTCGCCGTCGAGCAGGTCGACGCCGACGGTGTCCCGCACGGTCATCGCGTGCAGGGCGGTGAACACGGTCCGCAGTTGGTCGACCGCGTGCAGGCCGACCGACCGGCAGCCGTACGACACGAAGCCGACCGGCTTGGCCTGCCACTCGTCGTAGGCGTAGTCGATCGCCTGTTTCAACGAGGCCGGGAAGCTGTGGTTGTACTCCGGGGTGACCACCACGAACGCCTCCGCGCGGTTCACCTCCGCGGCGAACGAGCGCATCGCCCCGGTCGGCTCGGCCGGCAGGCTGGTCGGGAAGTCGTATCCGGCCAGGTCGAGCACGGTCACGGCCAGGCCGTCGCGCCGCCGTGCCTGCGCGACGAACCAGCGACCGATCCGGTCGCCGATCCGCCCCTCCCGGGTGCTGCCGATGATCACGGCGAGCCGCAACGGCGTCATGGTCCCCTCCCGCTGGTGTCGGGCCTCATCCCACAGGCGCCAGACGGCGGCCGGCAGCCCGCCAGATCGGATCTGGCGACGGGCGCGTGTCGGGGGTGGCTGCTTCCATCGGCGCCGAACGGAAGGGGAACGGCATGACCGAGGTACGCCTCGCGCGGTGGAGCGCCGACGACCTGGCGCTGCTGCGGCAGCTCAACGCGCCGGAGGTGCGGGCGCACACCGGCGGCCCGGAGACCGACGAGCAGGTGCTCGCCCGGCACGAGCGCTACCTGCGCGGCCCCGGCCCGCGCAGCGGACACATGTTCACCGTCGGGCTGCCCGACGGGACGAAGGTCGGCAGCGTCGGGTACTGGGCGCGGGAGTGGCGCGGCGAGCCGGTGTACGAGATGGGCTGGGCGGTGCTGCCGGCGTACCAGGGGCGGGGGCTGGCGAGCGCGGCGGTGCGGGCGCTGATCGCGGAGGCCGCGGCGCACGGCGATCGGCGCTACGCGCACGCCTACCCGTCGGTGGACCATCCGGCGTCGAACGCGGTGTGCCGCAAGGCCGGGTTCACGCTGCTCGGCGAGACGGAGTTCGAGTACCCGCCGGGGCACCTGATGCGCTCCAACGACTGGCGCGTCGACCTGACCGGTTGAGGTGATCAGGCGCCACGGCGCGGCCGAGGCCCGCCGCGCCGTGGCAGGACGGATCAGCTGGCGCGGGCCTTACGGCTCCGGATGCTCGGGGCGAGCCGGAGCAGGGCCATGCCGGCGATCAGGAGCGTCGCGCCGGCCACCAGCGACCACGTGATGCTGACGCCGGTGACGGGCAGGGAGGCCGAGCAGCCGGCGGCGGCAGCGGCGCATCCACGCTGGTACATGATGAGTGCCTTTCGTCTCAGGAATTGATCCATACGCGGTCGGTTCCGCGCACGGTCTGGGCCAGTGCCCGCCAGTAGGCGAACGACCTGACCTGCTCGTAGCACCACTCGGGGAGCAGCGCGGCGGCGGTGAGCAGTGCCCACCAGCCCTGCCGGCGGACGGTCAGCGCGCGCTCGAGCACGAACACGGCGGTGAGCGCCAGCCAACGGGGGTCCCACGGGACGAAACCGATCAGGAACCACCCCGCGGCCAGGCTGGCCAGGTAGAGCGGGACGAGCAGCGACGTGGCGTAGATGCCGAGTTGCCGCAGCCAGTTGCCGGCGTTCCACCAGCGGACGCCGTACAGGCGCAGCGAGTCGAGCATGCCGCGCTGCCAGCGGACCCGCTGGGTGATGAGGGCCTGGACGGTCGGCATGGAGTCGGTGACAGCTTCGAACCCGGGGGCGACCCGGGGGCGGTAGCCCAGCGACCGGACCGCGAAGGTCATCTCGATGTCCTCGGTGGCCGGATCGCGGTGGTACAACTCGCCCCGATAGCCGGGCAGGTCACCGCTGGCGCGGGCGGCCAGGATCCGCCGGACCACCGGGACGGGGAAGAGGGTGGCCACCCCGGACAGGACGACGGCATGGCCGCCCTTGCGCCAGACCCAACGGGAGAAGCGGGCGTACTCGTTGCCCTGCAGGATGTCCAACAGCCGGGGCTGGCGGTCCAGCCGGTAGTCGGCGCAGACCGCGCCGACGCCCCGGCGCTCCAGCCCGCGGACGGCGGCGGCGACCGCACCGGGCGCGAGGATGCTGTCCGCGTCCGTGACCAGCAGCATGTCCTGGTCGTGGAGTTGCGGCAGCATCAGGCTGATGGCCCAGTTGAGGGCGCCCGCCTTCTTGTGCGGGTTCGGGCCGGGCATCTCCCACACCTCAGCCCCGGCCGCCCATGCGACCGCGGCCGTGTCGTCGGAGCAGTTGTTCGGCACCACGACCAGCCGGTCCACGGGCCGGGTCTGCGCCTGGAGGGCGCGGATGGTTTCGGTGATGGTGCCCGCCTCGTTGTAGGCGGGCACCACCACGAAGACCCGCTTGTGGCGATAGGTGCTCATCGGGCAGCCGCCCGCAGAATCGTCCACATCGGTGCGTGGGCCCCGTTTCCCGTCGCTGAACAGTCACGTCGGTTGCCAGCCGGTCCGGCCGCAGAGCGTGCCGGGAGCAACCCCGCTACATCCAGCTAACGAGAGACAATGTCGGGAGTGATTCTCAATTCCGGTCGCATCGGGCAGGCGGACGGCCGGCGAGAAAGCGCCGAACGGTGGAGTTTCGCAGCACCCCACGGCCGGGAGCGGGCGACCAGCGCCCCGCGCCTACCGTGCCGTGTCCAGCCGGGCCCGCTGCTCCGGGGTCAGCTCCAACTCGACCGCCGCGAGACTCTCCTCCAGTTGCGCCACCGAGGAGAAGCCGACCAGGGGGATCGCCGGCACGTCGCCGCCCAGCAGCCAGGCGAGCACCACCTGGTTGACCGTCGCCCCGGTCTCGTCGGCCACCGCGCGCAGCGCCGCCAGCCGGGCCGGGGTGCTGGGCAGGGCGTACTCCTCGCCGAGGCGTTCCGGCTTCGCGTACGCGCCCTTGAGCAGCGGCGAGTACGCCACCAGGGTGAGCCGCGGCTCGGCCCGAAGGTAGCTGGCCAGGTCCGGGCCGACCCAGCCGACGTCGCCGTCCGGGTCCAGGTCGCCCGGCAGGTCCAGCCGGCGGGGCAGGTAACTGCGGTGGTACTGGAGCACCTCGTACCCGGGCAGGCCGGCCGCGGCGGCCACGGCCCGGGCCCGCTCGACCCGCCAGGCGCGGTGGTTGCTGGCGCCCAGCAGCCCGACGGTGCCCTCGGCGACCAGCTCCGCGAAGCCCTGGACCGTCTCCTCCACTGGCACGGTCCGGTCCTCGATGTGCGCGTAGAGCAGGTCGAGCCGGTCCACGCCGAGCCGTTCCCGGCTGCGCTCGGCCGACTCGCGGATCACCTTGGCCGACAGGCCCTCGGCGTTGTCCACGTAGCTGGTGCCCGGGGCGAGGGGCCGGGCGCCGAGCTTGGTGGCGATGAACACCTCGCCGCCGACACCGCGGCTGCGCCGCCAGCGGCCCAGCAGCTCCTCGCTCTCCCCGCCCTGGCCCCCGTTGTGCCAGAACGCGTAGTTGTCCGAGGTGTCGATGAAGGTGCCGCCGGCCTCGACGTACCGGTCGAGGATGGCGTACGAGGTGGCCTCGTCGGTGGCGGTGCCGAAGAGCATCGCGCCGAGGCTGAGCACGCTGACCTCGCGGCGGGTGGCCGGGTCGGCGCCGATGGTGCGGTATCGCATGGATTCCTCCCCGTCAGAACGGTGCCACCAACCCTCCACCTTCGAGTGCACCCGAAGTCAACCGCTCACCAGGGGAGCACGCCGTAGCCGCCGCCGGCGTCCATCTGGTAACCCCAGAGCAGGCCGCTCGGCGCCTGCAAGCATGTCGCCCCGGAGTCCCGCGAGAGCCAAGCGGTCTTCCGGTGCGTCGCCTGCGGGCATCAGGACCACGCCGACGTGAACGCGGCCAAGAACATCCTCGCCGCCGGGCTGGCGGTAACAGGGCGTGGAGACCTAGCCGCAGGGCTGTCTGTGAAACGCCAACCACCCGAACGGCTCGCGGCGTGAACGCGCCTCAGCCACGGGAATCCCCCGCCCTTCAGGCGTGGGAGGAAGTCAACGTCTACGTCCCCGCGCGGGTCACCGACCCAGGCCGCGTTCCGCCGGGTCGCCGAGCGGGTCGACTCCTGAACCCGCGACCGGGGCCCGGCGGCCGGACCCCGGTCGTGGTGGCGCGTCATCGGGGAACGTAGTCGAAGGTGTCCGGGTTCGGCCCCTGCCGGCCCGCCTCGCCCTTGTCGAGGCCGTTGATCCGGTCCATCGACGCGTCGTCCAGCTCGAAGTCGAAGATCCGGAAGTTCTCCTCGATCCGGCTCGGGGTGGTCGACTTCGGGAAGACGATGTCGCCGCGTTGCACGTGCCAGCGCAGCACCACCTGCGCCGGCGTCCGGCCGACCTCCTCGGCGATGTCGACGACGGTCGGGTCGTCGAGCACCTTGCCCTGGGCGATCGGGGACCACGCCTCGGTGAGGATGTTGTGCGCCCTGCCGTATGCGCGCACCTCCTCGTTGCCGAAGTACGGGTGCACCTCGATCTGGTTCACCGCCGGCACGATCTCCGCCTCGGCGGCCAGCCGCTCCAGGTGGGTCACCTGGAAGTTGGAGACGCCGATCGACCTGGCCCGGCCGTCGCGCTGGAACTCCTCCAGCACCCGCCAGGTGGACACGAAGTCGCCGTCGTAGAGGGTCGGCAGCGGCCAGTGGATCAGGAACAGGTCGAGGTAGTCGAACTTCAGCGCCTGGAGTGTCGACTCGAACGCCTTGCGGGCGTCGTCCGGGCGGTGGAAGCCGTTGTTCAGCTTGCTGGTGACGAAGACCTGGCCGCGGTCCAGCCCGGAGGTGCGCACGGCCTGCCCGACCTCGGCCTCGTTGCCGTACATCTCGGCGGTGTCGATGTGTCGGTAGCCGACCTCCAGCGCCGTGCCGACGGCCTGCGCGGTGTCCTTCGGGTCGATCTGGAACACCCCGAAGCCGAGCTGCGGGATGGTGTTGCCGTCGTTGAGCGAGATGTGGGGAACGCTGTTCGGGGCCATGGAAGCATCATCTCCGATCGTCCGGGTGCCCGGGAACGCTTCCACGCGCGGCGCCGGGCCTGCCACCGGGGTTCTCTACCCGCTCGGTCCGGCTCGTCACGGCCGTGGTCGGGTGATCTGCGCCAACCGGCGGCCGGCGCGGGTCGGGCCCGCGCCGGCGGCGCCGGTCAGCCCCAGATCGCCCGCGCCCACTCCGGGTGGTCGACGAACGGGTTCCGGTTGCCCTGCCAGCGTTCGTAGATCCTTTGGTTGCGTCGCCGCTCGAAGGCGTCCGGCGGGTCGAGGTCGTTCCAGGCGAGCAGCTTGGAGATCCGCCCCAGGTAGGGGGCGCTGCCGTTGCTCACCGAGTCGTTCGGCTCCAGGTTCGGCCAGCCGTCGTCGCCCTCGTACCGGATCGCCATGTAGAGGATCATGCGGGCCACGTCGCCCTTGACCGCGTTGCGCGGCTCGAAGGAGTCGGCGTCGGTGTAGCAGCCCGGCGCCTCGGCGACCGTGCTGCCGCCCGAGTCGAAGTCCTTGTTGCCGCGCAGCGAGTTGACCGACACGTCCTCCGGGCGCAGGTGGTGCACGTCGGTGCCGGGGCCGTTGGCGGTGCCGAAGTCGCCGTGTGACTTGGCCCAGACGTGCTCCCGGTTCCAGTCGTCCACGCCGCCCCCGTTGCTGTTCTTGCTCTGCGAGCGTCCGCTGTAGAGCAGGATCACGTTGGCGGAGTTGGCCGGATCCTGGTCGGTGTCCTTGAGCGCCTCCCACACCTGGTCGTACGAGAGGGTGGTCTGCACCTTGATGATGGTGTGCAGCGAACCGCGCAGCGCCGTCCCGGTCTTGCCGACGGCGCCCGCGTAGTAGGTCGAGTCGTACGGGCCGCCGGTGCCGGTGGGGCTGGGCGAGGCGGTCGGCGACGGGGTGGTGCCGCCGCCGCCGAGGCTCATGGCGGTCGGGTTCTTCAGCCCGCCGTGGCTGAAGTAGGCGGTGAGCGTGCCGGTCGCGGTGATCTGCCGGCCGCGTAGCGAGGGATTGGTGAGCAGGCCGAAGCTGCTGCGCCATTCGGCGGTGACCTGCACGTAGAGCATCCGGCCGGTGCTGGTTTCGGTGGCCGCGTCGGCGATGGCGATCGCGGTGTCCGCGGTGTAGTTGGCGGTGATCACGGTGCTGGTGGCGGTCGGCTGGCCGATCACGTAGCCGGTCACGGTGGCGCTGCGGCCGTCCTGGGCGGCCAGCGCCTGCGCCACGGTCAGCGTGGTCGCCGCGGACGCCGTGCCGGTCACCACCACCGGGGTCACCACGGTGACGGCCAGCACGATGGCCGCGATCAGCCGCCCGGGTCGCGAGCGGGTGACGCTCTTTATATTCATGAACGGCGATGCTAGCGGGCCGGGGGTGAACTCGGGGAGATCAGGAGGGCAACTTTGTGTCCCGGCCGGCGTCGAAGAGCGCCGGCCAAGGCCTGCCACCAGGGTTCCCTACCCGCTCGGCCCGGCTCGTCGCGGGCCGCCGGATGATCCGTGCGGCATGCCGCCGGCGGCGCGGGCAAGGTCGGCGGCGCACATCGGCCCGGACTGCTCCTGTGTGTGCCGGACACATATCGACCGACATAGATGCTTGATAGGAATCCTGCAAGTCGTTTCACCTTCTTGCAGGACTCCATCGCCACGGGAACGGGAGCGTCATGTCGTCCATCCGAACCGGTCTGCGTCGTCGCCTGCTCACCCTGCTCGCCGCCACCGCCGTCACCGTCGGCGCCGCCCTCGGGCTGGCCGCGCCGGCCTGGGCGATCAGCCACTCCAGCGCCACCTCACAACTCCGCGCCGCCGGGATCTCCTGGACCTCCAGCGGCAACTGCAGCGACCGCTACGTCTCCACCTGCACCTCTTTCGAGGGCATCCGGCAGGCCACCATCGACGGGATCATCACCTTCAAGCGCGCCAGCGGCTGCGCCATCACCATCACCGCCGGCACCGAGGTCGGCCACGCGAGCGGCACCTACAGCCACTGGAACGGCTACAAGGTGGACATCGCCCCGAGCACCTGCATCCAGAACTACATCTCCGCGGCCTACACCTACGTCGGCTACATCTCCGGCTTCGGCTACCAGTACCGCGCGCCCTCCGGCAACCTCTACACCTTGGAGGGCAACCACTGGGACATCCTCTACTACACCTGCGGCTGCTGATCCGGGCTCGTCCCGCCCTGGCCGGCCTCGAAGAGCACCGGCCAGGGCCGGGCGGCCGACGCGAGCGCCGCCGTCGCCGGTGGCGGCGCCGCGACGGCCAGCACCTCGGCCGCGAGCTGCCCGAACATCGGGGCGGCGGGGTGCCCCGCCCGGGCCGGCCAGGCCGCCGACGTGCGCTTCACCAGCGGCGCGCCGACCAGCGGCCGCCAGGCGATCCGGGGCTCGCGGCGAGCCACCGACTCCGGTTCCAGGGCGACCGCGCCGCCGGCCAGCAGCAGTCCGAACAGAAACTCCGGGTTGCGGGCCGGCCGGACCCGGGCGGGCACGAAGCCGTGCCGGCGGCAGACCGCCAGCAGGTGCCCGTGCCAGCCGGGCGCGGTGGCCGGCGGCGCGGTGATCAGATCCAGGCCGGCCAGGTCGGCCAGCCCCACCTCCCGGGCCCGGGCCACCGGAGCGGCCCGGGGCAGCAGCACCCCGACCGGCGCGTCCACGGCCGGGCCGAAGCGCAGCCCGGTCTCCTCCACCGGATGGTGCAGCAGGCCGACGTCCAGCCGCCCCTCGGCCAGCATCCGCCGCTGCTCGGCACTGGTCAGCTCGTGCAGGTCCAGGTCGAGCCCGGGCGCCCGGGCGGCCAGCCCGTCGAGCAGCGCGCGCAGCGTCACGGCCGGGGTCTCCGGGGGTACGCCGGCGCGCAGCACGCCGAGCGCGCCCCGGCGTACCTGGTCGACGAGGTTACGCAGCCGGCGCTCCCCGGCGAGCAGTTCGTCGGCCTCGCCGAGCAGGAGCTGGCCGGCCGTGGTGAGCCGGACCCGGCGCTGTGACCGGTCGAAGAGGGTGGCGCCCAGCTCGCGTTCCAGTCGCTGGATCGACTGGCTCAGCGGCGGCTGCGCCATGCCGAGCACCTCGGCCGCCCGGCCGAAGTGCAGCTCCCGGGCCACCACCACGAAGTGCCGCAGGTGTCGCAGCAGGTCCACGACGGGCCACCCTACGCCCGCCCCGATCACCGCTGGTTAGCGTGTCGGGGTGAGCGCGGAGCGGATCGGGGAGATCTTCCAGCGGGCCGGGATCAGCGGCTGCCTGCACGTCGTGGACGTCGACGCGCCCGGGCGGGAGGTGGCGCTGCGCGCCGACGAGCAGGTGGTGATCGCCTCGGTGTTCAAGATCCTGCTGGTGCTGGAGTTCGCCCGGCAGGCCGTCGCCGGGCAGCTCGACCCGGCCGAGCGGGTGCTGGTCGGCGCCGCCGACCGGCTCGGTGGCTGGGGCGTCGCCGGCTGCGCCGACGACGTCGAGGTGTCCCTGCGCGACCTGGCCTACTTCGCCATGTCGGTCAGCGACAACACGGCCGCCGACCTGCTGCTGCGCCGGGTCGGCCCGGACGTGCTGCCGATGCTCGCCGCCGAGCTGGACCTGCCGCGTACCCGGATCGTCGGCGGTCCTCGGCAGCTGGTGGAGACGATGCTCGCCGACGTGGGGGCCCGCACCGAGGCCGACTTCGCCCGGATCTTCCCCACCCTGCCGCCGGAGCGGGTCCGGGCCATGCGGGTCTTCGACCCGGCCCACACCACCTCCAGCACGGCCCGGGAGATCACCCGGTTGCTCGGCTTGATCTGGCGGGACGAGGCCGGGCCGCCCGCCGCCTGCGGGATGGTCCGCGAGCTGATGGCCCGGCAGCTCTTCTGGACCCGGCTCGCCGCCGGCTTCCCGCCCGGCGTCCGGGTGGCCGGCAAGACCGGCACCCTGCCCGGCCTGCACCTGGAGGCCGGGGTCGTCGAGTATCCCGACGGCGGCCGGTACGCGGTCGCGGTCTTCGCCCGCACCGAGCGGCTCAGCACCCGCCGGATCGATGTGGACCTGGCGATGGGAGACGCCGCCCGGGCCGCCGTCGAGGCGCTGCGCGCCGGCTGATTTCCCGGCCGGGTCGGGCCGCGTTCGGGGCCGTGACCTGTGGTGATATCCGGACGCGTATCGACCGTGCCGCCGGGCGATCTTGGACATCGGCGGGTGGCCGGTGGTGGGGTGGCACTACCGAACAACCTGCTCCACGGGGAGGACGCTCCATGCTCGACCAACGGTCGTACGACCGCCGCCGTTTC
The DNA here is from genome assembly GCF_003013775.1 of Micromonospora sp. MH33. NCBI lineage: Bacteria > Bacillati > Actinomycetota > Actinomycetes > Micromonosporales > Micromonosporaceae > Micromonospora > Micromonospora sp. MH33. The sequence continues at coordinate 2,387 of NZ_MUYZ01000165.1, read as the reverse complement.
CTGCGCGACGCCGCGGTCGGCGCCGCCGCCGTGTCGACCGCCGGCCTCGCCGCCGGCGCGCCGGCCCGGGCCGCCACCACCCCCGTCGCCACCTCCACCGGGGCCGCCGCCGGCGCCGGCCGCAACGGCGCGGTCAGCTTCCGCTGGTGGGGCACGTCCGGCTGGCGGATCGACATCGGCACGGTGCTGGTCGACCCGTACCTGAGCCGCTACGACACCGGCCTCTTCAAGGGCGCGTTCAACGAGGAGACCCCGCTGACCGTGCGGCCCACGGTCATCGACCCGCTGGTGGACCGGGCCGAGAACATCCTGGTCACGCACACCCACTGGGACCACTTCAACGACGTGCCCTACATCGCCGAGCGGACCGGCGCCCGGGTCGTCGGCACCCTGACCGCCTACCACCTCGGCCTGGCCCACGGGCTGCCGTCCGGGCAGCTCGCCCCGGTCAAGGGCGGCGAGGTGCTCGACTTCGGCGCGTACACGGTCGAGGTGATCAGCTCCCTGCACAGCCGCAACGGCGCCTGGTCGATGGCCTTCCCCGGCGTACGGGTCAGCCGGCCGCCCAAGCCGGAGAAGATCTCCGACCTGCCCGAGGGGGACACCCTGGCGTACCAGATCCGGGTCGACGGCGGCCCGTCGGTGTTCTTCATGGGGGCGAGCGACTTCGCCGAGCGCAACCTGGTCGGGCTGGCCCCCGACGTGGCGATGGTGGCCTCCGCCGCGAGCACCTCCACCGCCGACTACGTGCCCCGGCTGATGGCCGCGCTCGATCATCCGAAGGTCGTGGTGCCGGTGCACTGGGACAACTTCGAGACCCCGTTGACCAACCCGCCGACGGTGGCGCCGAACGACCGCAAGCGCCTCGACGACCTGATCGCCGCCGTGCGGAAGGCGTCGCCGCGCAGCCGTGTGCTGGTGCCGGAGTACCACACGGCGTACCACTTCTGAGGCGGTGGCGGAGGGGCCGCCGGGTCACGGGGGCCGGCCCCTCCGCTCAGCCCGCGGTCAGGTCGCGCAGCGCCAGCACCGACTTCCAGTTCCGGGTGGTCGCCACGACGCCCAGCTTCTTCTCCAGGTTGGCGTTGGTGAACTTGGTCCGCCCGTAACCGCCGTCGGGGAAGTGCAGGTGGACCTCGCGGCCGTCGACCGTGAACTCCAGGTTCTCCCCGGCCGGCGCGGCCAGCTCCTTGACCCGGGCCTTGCTCGGCGCCTCCGCGAGGAAGGCCACCAGCACCCGGGTCGGGTCGTCCTGCTTCCCGGCGTACGGGCTGGCCGACACGACCGAGGCCAGTTCGTCGCCGCTGCGCACCAGCACCGGCACGCGCAGGCCCAGCTCGTCGGCGAGCCTGCGCGCGATTCCCTCGGCCAGGATGTCGTCCTTCGTCGGCGGGCTGCTGAAGACCACGTTGCCGCTCTGCAGGTACGTCTTGACGTCGGAGTGCCCGAGGTCGGTGACGAGGCGGCGCAGGTCGGCCATGGCGAGCCGGGTGGTGCCGACGTTGACGCCCCGCAACAGGGCGGCGTAGCGGTTCATCCGGGCCTCCTCGCTCGACGGGCGCTCGCCGCCCAGCCTAGGCCGCTGGCCGCCGACTACTCGGCGACCGGGAGCACGACCTCGTTACGGCGCAGGAACCAGGGCTTCCACGGCGGGTCGAAGCGGGCGTACCGGACGGCGTCGGTCGGGCGCAGACCGGCGGCGGTGACCGCGCGGCCCAGCGCGGTGGCCCGTCGCTCGAACGCCCGCGCGGTCCACCGCCCGGAGAACCGCATCGCCGCCGCGAGCTGCCCGGGGACCTCCCGGGTGGTGACCAGCGGGTCTTTCGGCTCGGGCAGCGTGGCCGGGGTGAAGCCCGCCGGCATCACGAACTGCACCAGCCAGCTCCCCGGCCGGTCGCCCTCCTCCTGGAGCACGGGGGCCGTCATCGCGATCCGTTCCGAGCCGGCGGATTCCTCCCCGGCCGGCGAGGTCACCGAGACCGCCCGCCGGGACCGGTTCGCGCCGGAGAGGTACCGGGCCAGTGGCCGGAAGGCCTCGTTGGCGGCGGACTCGAACGACCCGTGGACGCGGACCTCGGCGACCAGGTGGGGCGGGTAGCGGCGCAGCTCGAACCCCGGGTGACGGGCCACCACGCGGTACGGCTGCCGCTCGGTCATCGCACCCTCCCCGGCCTCGGTGGTGGTCCCACCGCCGACGCTACCGCCGCACGCCGTCCCGGTCCGGCGGACCGGCGACCAGCCGCCAGTACTGCCGCTTTCCCTCGTCCCGGACCACCACGCCGAGCCGGGCCAGCTCGCCGCGCAGCTCAGCCGCCTCGCCGCCCCGGCCGGCGTCGACCGCCCGCTGCCGGGCCCGCAGCAACGCGTCCGCCCCGGCCGGCAGCCCC
>NZ_MUYZ01000164.1:0-14747 GCF_003013775.1 Micromonospora sp. MH33 | reverse complement strand
CGGGCGGCGCCGGCGCGGCGGCCGCCGCCGGACGGGCCCGGCGCGGCGGGCCGAGGCGGCGCATCATGGGCATCTCCACCCAGCGGTGCAGGGCCGCGGCGAGCAGCAGGTTGAGCAGCAGGAAACCGAGCACCACGAGCGGCCCCCGCCACCCGCGCAGCCCCGTGCCCCAGTCCCCGGTGAGCCGCAGCACGGTCGTCATGACCAGCACGTGCACCAGGTAGAAGGCGAACGAGACCTCGCCGAGCCAGACCATCGGGCGGGACCGCCACGGCGTGCGCCGGCCCCGGACGTCGGCGTCCGCGGCGGCGGTGATGACCAGCAGGTAGGCCACCGCGAGCAGGGCCGCCCAGAATTCGGCGCGGATCCACTGCGCGACGACCACCCAGGTCGCCAGGAAGAGCAGGCTGGCGGCGGTCAGGTTCGGCCCCCGCCAGCGGCCCCGGCGGAGCAGTTCGGCGGCGGCCACGCCCATCCAGAACTCGAAGGAGCGGGTGACCGGGAAGACCTGGGTGAACCACCAGCGGCTCTCCTCGGGCACCAGGAGCTGGGCGGGCCAGAGGGCCAGGATGAGCAGCGGCACGGCGACCACCAACGCCCACAGGACGCGGGCGCGTGCCCGGCGCAGCCACGGCAGCACCAGCGGCAGGCAGAGGTAGAAGGCCAGTTCGCAGGAGAGCGACCAGCTCACGGTGTTGACGCTGTAGAAGTAACCGTCGACGGGGATCCACGCCTGGACCAGGAAGAGGTTCCCGATCGCGGCCCACGGGGCGAGCGGGTCGGCGAACCAGAACGCGACGGCCAGCGCCACCACGAAGGTCACCAGGTGGTTCGGGTAGATCTTGGCGAACCGGCGGCGCAGGAAGGTGTGCCCCGGCTCGCCGTCCCGGTACGACCAGACCAGCACGAATCCGCTGAGGATGAAGAAGAACTCCACGCCGGAGAGACCGAGGGCGAACGCCTTGTCCAGCACCGCCTTGACGTCGGGCTCGGCGACGATCCGCATGGTGCCGACGTGGAAGGCGAAGACCAGCAGGGCGGCGATCCAGCGCAGCCCGGTGAGCGACGGCAGCCGGGTGGCGCGGGTGGCCGGGGCGCTTGTCACCGGGGCACCCTACCCGGTGGTAGCCGGGGTCGCCCGACCGACGTGGTGCGGCGCCCGGAGTCGGGGCTGCCGGGTGGGCCGGCTCGGCGGCACAGGACTTCCGTGCGCCGGCACTCGTACGCCTGTTCGAGAGCAGGGTAGGATCGGCGGCGTGTCCGACGTCGCGTACCAGCCCTCGATGCTCGACCTCGCCGAGCTGGGCCCTTCCCTGGGCCCGCTCGCCGGTCGGCTGCGCCGGCACGAGTTGAGCCGGGGCGCCTGGGTCGACCACCTTCCCGGCTGGGTCGCGGGCTCCGACGCGGTGCTCGACACGCTGCTGCACGAGGTGCCGTGGCGGGCCGAGCGCCGCACCATGTACGACGCCGAGGTCGCCGTCCCCCGCCTGCTCTGCTGGTACGGCGCCGGCCGGCCGCTGCCCCACCCGGTGCTCACGGCGGCGCGCGACACGCTCACCCGGCACTACGCCGCCGAATTGGGCGAGCCCTTCGTCACCGCCGGCATGTGCCTCTACCGGGACGGCCGGGACAGCGTGGCCTGGCACGGCGACACCCAGGGCCGCTCCGCGCACACCGACACCATGGTGGCCATCGTCTCGTTCGGTTCGCCCCGGCCGCTGCTGCTGCGCCCCCGGGGCGGAGGCGGGACCAGCCTGCGCTTCCCGCTCGGGCACGGCGACCTCGTGGTGATGGGCGGCTCCTGCCAGCGCACCTGGGAGCACGCGATCCCGAAGACCGCCCGGCCGGTCGGACCCCGGGTCAGCGTCCAGTTCCGGCCCGCCGGGGTGGCCTGACGCCCGAGCCGGGCCCGAGGCCGGGCCGGCGCCGTGCTAGAAACAACTCTCAGGGTCGATCACGCCCCCGTCACCTGACGCGAAGGGCGGCCGATGACCCAGTCCCCCACCTCCCGCTGGTCCCCCTGGACCCTGCACGGCGACGGCCGGGCCGTCACCCCCGGCGACGTGGTCCACCCCGACGAGCGGCTCTCCTGGCCGCGTACGGTCGGCGTCGGCGTGCAGCACGTCGTCGCCATGTTCGGCGCCACCTTCACGGTGCCGCTGATCACCGGCTTCCCGCCGGCCACCACACTCTTCTTCTCCGGGCTGGGCACGCTGCTGTTCCTGCTGATCACGCGCAACCGGCTGCCGTCGTACCTGGGGTCGTCGTTCGCCTTCATCGCCCCGGTGCTGGCCGCCAAGACCGACGGCGGGATCGGCGCCGCGCTCGGCGGCATCGTGGTGGCCGGCGTGGCGCTGGCGCTGGTCGGCACGGTGGTGCAACTGGCCGGGGCGCGCTGGATCGACGCCCTGATGCCGCCGGTGGTGACCGGCGCGATCGTGGCCCTGATCGGGCTCAACCTGGCCCCGGTGGCCTGGGACGGCGGCGGCAGCGGCACCGGGGTCAAGGCTCAACCGCTGATCGCGGTGATCACCCTGGTCGCGATCCTGGTCACCACGGTGCTCTTCCGCGGCTTCCTGGCCCGGCTGTCGATCCTGCTCGGCGTGGTGGTCGGCTGGGTGCTGGCCGCGCTGCTCGGCCGGCTCGACCCGACGGCGGTCACCACGCTGAAGGAGGCCGCCTGGGTGGGCCTGCCGCAGTTCCACGCGCCGAGCTTCGGCCTGCGCGCCGTGGTGCTGGTCATCCCGGTGATCCTGGTGCTGATCGCGGAGAACGCCGGGCACGTCAAGGCGGTCGCCGCGATGACCGGGCGGAACCTGGACCGGGACATGGGCCGGGCGTTCCTCGGCGACGGCGTCGCCACCGTGCTGGCCGGCGCGGGCGGCGGCTCCGGCACCACCACGTACGCGGAGAACATCGGCGTGATGGCGGCCACCCGGGTCTACTCGACGGCCGCGTACTGGGTGGCCGGGTTCGCGGCGGTGCTGCTCGGGCTCTGCCCGAAGTTCGGCGCGCTGATCCTCACCGTGCCGGCCGGCGTGCTGGGCGGCGCCACCACCGCCCTGTACGGCCTGATCGCCGTCCTGGGCGCCCGGATCTGGATCGAGAACCGGGTCGACTTCCACGACCCGGTCAACCTGATGACCGCCGCCGTCGCGGTGATCGTCGGCGCGGCCAACTACACCCTGACCGCCGGGGACCTCTCCTTCAACGGCATCGCCCTGGGCACCGCCGCCGCCCTGGTGATCTATCACGGCATGCGCCTGATCGCCCACCTCCGCGGCACCACCCCGGGCCCCAACCCAGGCCCGGAACCCGAACTCTGACCCCCAGGGTGGGTGGGTGCTGGAAGGGGCCCTGCGGCGCAGCCGCAGGGCCCCTTCCACGCGTGACGGTCAGTCGCGGTCGATCTGGTGGCCGATCACCGTGGGGCCGAGCATCACGGCGAAGCCGGAGCCGTCGCGGCGGGGGTCGGCCGGCGGCAGCTCGACCGGGTCGCCGGTGGCGGTGGCGCCGACCGGGCGCGCGCCGATCCAGGCCACGGCCAGGTCCAGCTCGCCCTTGAGGAACCGCTGGGCGCGCACGCCGCCGGTCGCCCGCCCCTTCGCCGGATACGCCTTGAAGGGCGTCACCTTGACCGTGGCGCCGGTCGAGGTGACCACCATCGGCTCACCGTGGCGCGGGTCGTCGGTGCGGATCGCGCCGAAGAAGACCACCCGCGCCCCGGCCGGCAGGTTGATACCGGCCATGCCGCCGCCCTTGATGCCCTGCGGCCGGACCACGGACGCCGCGAAGCGCAGCAGGGACGCCTCCGAGGAGACGAACGCCAGGGTCTCCGCCCCGTCGGTGAGCCAGGTCGCCCCGACCACCTCGTCGCCGTCGCGCAGCGAGATCACCTCGAACTCGTCCGAGCGGACCGGCCACTCGGGCGCGCAGACCTTCACCACGCCGTGCCGGGTGCCGAGCGCCAGACCGGGTGAGCCCTCGGCGGACGGGCCGAGCGGGGCCAGCCCGACGACCGTCTCGCCGGGCTCCAGCGGCACCAGCTCGGCGGCGGACATGCCGCCGCGCAGCGACACCGTGCCGGACTGCTCGGGCAGCACCGGCAGCGGGAGTACGTCGATCTTGAAGGCCCGCCCGGCGCTGGTCACCAGGAGCACCCGGCCGCGGGCGGTGGAGTGCACCACGGCGCGTACCGCGTCGTGCTTGACCCGGCCGCTGCGCCGGCGCGCCTCGGCGGCCTCCTCCGACTCGGCCGCGGTCCGGGCGACCAGCCCGGTGGCGGAGAGGATGACCTGGCAGGGGTCGTCGGCGACCTCCAGCGGACCGGCCGGCACGGAGGCCGCCAGGACCTCCTTGAGGTCGCCGTCCACCAGGGTGGTGCGGCGGTCGGCGCCGAACTGCCTGACCACGGCGGCCAGCTCGTCGGAGACCAGCTTCCGCAGCACCTTCGGGTCGTCGAGGATCTTCGACAGCTCGGCGATCTCGCCGCGCAGCTTCTCCTGCTCGGCCTCCAGCTCCAGCCGGTCGTACTTCGTGAGCCGGCGCAGCGGGGTGTCCAGGATGTAGGTGGCCTGGATCTCGGAGAGCTTGAACTTCTGCATCAGGCCGTCCTTGGCGGCCTGGGCGTCCTCGCTGGCCCGGATCAGCTTGACCACCTTGTCGATGTCGAGCAGGGCGATCAGCAGACCGTCGACCAGGTGCAGCCGCTCCTCGCGCTTGCGCTTGCGGTACGCGCTGCGCCGGGTCACCACCTCGTAGCGGTGGGCCAGGAAGACCTCCAGCAGCTGCTTGAGGCCCAGGGTCTGCGGCTGGCCGTCCACCAGGACCAGGTTGTTCACGCCGAAGGACTGCTCCAGCGGGGTGAGCCGGTAGAGGTCGGCAAGCAGCGCCTGCGGGTTGACCCCGACCTTGCACTCGACGACCAGCCGGGTGCCGTTCTCCCGGTCGGTGAGGTCCTTGACGTCGGCGATGCCGGTCAGCCGCTTGGTCTTGTTGACCTCGTTGGTGATGGCCGCGATGACCTTCTCCGCGCCCACCCCGTAGGGCAGCTCGGTGACCGTGATGGCCTGCCGGCCCCGGCTGCCCTCCAGCGGGCCGGTCTCCACCCGGGCGCGCATCCGCACCACGCCGCGCCCGGTCTCGTACGCCCGGCGCACCTCGTCGAGGCCGAGCAGCAGCCCGCCGGTGGGCAGGTCGGGGCCGGGGACGAACTCCATGAGCTTGTCCAGCGTGGCGTCCGGGTGGTTGATGAGCCAGCGGGCCGCCTGGACCACCTCGGCCAGGTTGTGCGGGATCATGTTGGTGGCCATCCCGACCGCGATCCCGGACGCGCCGTTGACCAGCAGGTTGGGGAAGGCCGCCGGCAGCACGGTGGGCTGGGTCAGCGAGCCGTCGTAGTTGGGCTCGACGTCGACGGTGTCCTCGCCCAGCTCGCCGACGAGCAGCATGGCCTCGCGGGACATCCGGGCCTCGGTGTAGCGGGCGGCGGCCGGGCCGTCGTCGGGCGAGCCGAAGTTGCCGTGCCCGTCGATCAGCGGCACGTTGAGCGAGAAGTCCTGCGCGAGGCGGACCATCGCGTCGTAGATCGCCGCGTCGCCGTGCGGGTGGTACTTACCCATCACGTCGCCGACGATCCGGGCCGACTTCACGTGGCCCCGGTCGGGGCGGTGGCCCTGCTCGTACATCGACCAGAGGATGCGCCGGTGCACGGGCTTGAGCCCGTCCCGGGCGTCGGGCAGGGCCCGGGAGTGGATGACCGAGAAGGCGTACTCCAGGTAGGAGTCCGAGACCTCGGTGACCAGCGGGTTGTCGAAGACCCGGGCGCCGGCCTGGTCGAAGGCGGAGAGATCCGCCTTGGCGCGGTCGTCCTTGCGGCGTGCCATGGTTCAGCTTTCCCTTCGAAGGACCCGGTGGTCAGGCGTCGATGGCGTCGCGGTCGACCCGGTCGGCCGAGTCGATGAGCCAGTTGCGGCGGGGCTCGACCTTCTCGCCCATGAGCAGTTCGAGGATCCGCTCGGCGGCCTCGACGTCGTCGAGGGTGATCCGGCGGACCGCCCGGGTGGCCGGGTTCATGGTCGTCTCCCAGAGTTCGTCGGCGTCCATCTCGCCGAGACCCTTGAACCGCGGGATGGGCGTGACGATCTGCTTGCCGGCCTTCTCCAGCTTGCGGACCGTCGCCTCCATCTCGGCCTGGGTGTAGGTGTAGACGGTCTGCGGGTTGCGCCCCTTAGTGGTGATCTTGTGCAGGGGCGGCATGGCCGCGTAGAGCCGGCCCGCCTCGATCAGCGGTCGCATGTAGCGGGCGAAGAGCGTGATGAGCAGGGTCCGGATGTGCGCGCCGTCCACGTCCGCGTCGGCCATGATGAGCACCCGGCCGTAGCGCAGCGCGGAGAGGTCGAAGGTCCGCCCCGAGCCGGCGCCGAGCACCTGCACGATCGCCGCGCACTCGGCGTTGTCCAGCACCTGCTGGAGGTTCGCCTTCTGCACGTTGAGGATCTTGCCGCGGATCGGCAGCAGGGCCTGGTATTCCGAGGAGCGGGCCATCCGGCTGGTGCCGAGAGCGCTGTCCCCCTCGACGATGAACAGCTCGCTGCGCTCCACCCCGGTGGCCCGGCAGTCGACCAGCTTGGCCGGCATCGACGCGCCCTCCAGGGCGGTCTTGCGCCGGGCGGCGTCCTTCTGCTGCTTCTGGGTGAGCCGGACCCGGGCCGCGTCGACGATCTTCTGGAGCACCGTACGGGCCTCGGCCTTGGTCTTGCGGTCCTCCAGCCACGCCTTGAGGTGCGCCTCGACCAGGCCCTGGAGCACCTTGGTGATGCCCGCTGTGGAGAGCTCGTCCTTGGTCTGCGAGGTGAACTGCGGCTCCGGGATCCGCACGTGCACCACGGCGGTCATGCCCTCCAGGACGTCGTCCAGGGTGGGCGCGTCCTCCTTGGGCTTCAGCAGGCCACGGGTGTTGCGGGCGGCCTCCGCCAGGGTGCGGGCCAGGGCCCGCTCGAAGCCCTTGCGGTGGGTGCCGCCGTGGGCGTTGCGGATCGTGTTGGTGAAGCACTCGACGGTGCGCTCGTAGCCGGTGCCCCAGCGGAACGCCACCTCGACCTCGGCCCGCCGCTGCACGTTGGACTGCATGACGCCGTTGGCGTCGGCGGCGTTCTCCCGGTAGGTCCCCTCGCCGGTGACCAGCAGGGTGCCCGAGACCGGGCGGTCGCCGGCCGGGGCGAGGTATTCCACCATGTCGGTGAGGCCGTCGGGGAAGTGGAAGCTCTCCTCGACGGCCTTCTCGCCGGTCTCGTCGCGCAGCCGGTAGGCCACGCCGGGCACCAGGAAGGCGGTGTTGCGCAGCTTGAGCCGGACCGCGTCGGTGTCGAGCGCCGCGCCCGTCTCGAAGTAGCGCGGGTCGTGCCACCAGCGGATCGAGGTGCCGGTGCGCTGGCCGCGCTTCATGGCGCCGACGATCTGCAGGCCGGGGCCGGGGGTGAACGGCGCGTCCGGGCCGTCGCCGTCGAAGATCCCGGGTACGCCGTGCCGGAACGACATCGAGTGGACCTTGCCGCCGCGGCGGACGGTGACATCGAACCGCCGGGAGAGCGCGTTGACCGCCGAGGCGCCCACGCCGTGCAGGCCGCCCGAGGTCTTGTAGCCCGAGCCGCCGAACTTGCCGCCCGCGTGCAGCCGGGTCAGCACCAGCTCCACGCCCGAGATGCCGGACTTGGCGTGCACGTCGGTCGGGATGCCGCGACCGTCGTCGTCGACCCGAACCGAGCCGTCGGCGTGCAGGATCACGTCGACCTTCGTGGCGTGTCCCCCGACACCCTCGTCGGTCGAGTTGTCGAGGATCTCGTTGACGAGGTGACCCACGCCACGGCTGTCGGTGGAGCCGATGTACATGCCGGGGCGCTTCCGGACGGCATCGAGGCCCTCCAGGTGCGTCAGGTCGTCGGCCCCGTACAGGGTCTCAGGCTGTGCGGTCAACTGGTCGTACTCCCAGGTCTCGGCGGTGTGGTGCCGGTCACCGTGTCGATCCCCAACTCGATCGCCACGGGCGGCGCGCCGCAGCGAGCCTAGCCCGGCGCTCCGACAGAGCTGTGGCACCCGTGCGGTGCGTTGTCCGGTTAGGCTCCGGGCGGTCCGTGCCGCCGCCCTCGCGAGGGGGGCTGGAGCGAGGAGGCGTCCGTGCGGGACAACGTCGTGAACAGCCGGATGTCTTCCCGGACCGCCGCCGGGGACGACCCGGGCGACCGCTTCGAGCGGCTCTACACCGAGGCCGAACGGGGCGCGGCGGTGGTGCCCTGGGACCGGGACACCCCACACTCGCTGCTCGCCGAGTGGACCGACCGGACCCGACCGGACGCCGCCGGCCGCCGCGCCCTGGTGGTCGGCTGCGGCTTCGGCCGGGACGCCGAGCACCTGGCCCGGCTGGGCTTCGCCACCGTCGCCTTCGACATCTCCCCCACCGCCGTGCGGACCGCCCGCCGCCGCCATGCCGGCTCCCCGGTCCGGTACGAGACCGCCGACCTGCTCGACCCGCCGGGCGCCTGGCTCGACGGGTTCGACCTGGTGCTGGAGAGCATGAACGTGCAGGCGCTGCCGGCCGGGACCCGGGCGCGCGCGATCCCGGCGGTGGGCCGGCTGGTCGCACCCGGCGGGACCTTGCTGGTGATCGCGGCCGGCCGGCGCGACGACGAAGAGGTCGAGGGCCCGCCCTGGCCGCTGACCCGGGCCGAGCTGGACGCCTTCGCCGCCGGGCCGCTCACCCCGGCACGGACCGAGGAGATCGTCGCCCCGGACGGCGGGCTCCGCTGGCGCGCGGAGTTCCGCCGGCCCGCCTGATCCACCCCGCCCACCGCCCGACGCGCCGCGCGTCGGGCCATTGACGTGTGTCACACGGCCGTGGTCTGATCGCCCTCTCAGAGAATCTTTCACATTTCGATGTGTGAGGGGGTCGGGACATGTCCCTGTTCCGTCGTGCCGCGCTCGCGGCGGCGCTGGCCGTCGCCGCGGTGGCGCTGCCGGCCGCCGTGGCGCCCGCCGGGCCCGCCACGGCCGCGCTGCCCACCGCCGCGGTGGCGCTGGGCGACAGCTTCATCAGCGGCGAGGGCGCCGGGGCGTACACGCCGGTGGTCGACGTCGACGGGCTGGCTCAGGGCTTCCCCGGCTGGTCCGCGCCGAACAGCAACGCGTACTTCTGCCACCGCTCGCCGAACGCCTCGCTCTTCCAGGCCGACCTGCCGGGCATCGCCGCCCGCTTCAACCTGGCCTGCTCCGGCGGGCAGCCCTACGACATCGCCGGCGCCTCCGCGACCCGGACCAAGGGCCGGCAGGTGAGCGCCCAGCTCGACCAGCTCCGGGCGGTGGCGCGGACCCACGACATCGACCTGGTGCTCGTCGGCCTCGGCTCGAACAACAGCTCGTTCACCTTCGGCAGCGTGGCGGAGAAGTGCGCCAACCGCTTCATCGCCGACGCCTGGACCGGCTGGTGGGAGTTCTGGGCGTACCTCGGCGGGCCGGTCGAGCAGGAGCCGTGCACGGACGCCGACCTGGCCACCGCCGCGCAGTTCAGCGCCGCGACCGCGGAGACCACCGCGGCGGTCCGGCAGCTGCTCAGCACCCTCGACCAGATCGACGCCGACGGCCAGCACCGGGTGGTGTTCCAGGACTACACCAACCCGCTCCCCACCGACCTGGCCTCGCCCTACTGGACCGAGGACGACCGGGACGACACCCGGGACAAGTTCCGCGCGCTCGGCGCCGAGCGGTACGCGGCCGGCTGTCCGATCCACCGGGGCAGCCTCGCGCCGGGCCAGCGCTTCTCCCAGGGCCTCGGCACCCTGGTCAGCTCGGTCCGGACCACCCTGGCCGCCGAGTTCCCCCAGGACGACCTGGTCTACCTCAACGTGCAGCGCGCCTTCGACGGCGCCCGGCTCTGCGAGTCGGCGGGCAGCCCGGGCAACGCCCTGGCCACCCCGATCCGGCTGATGGACGGCCCGACCGGTGTCTTCGTGACCAGCCTCTCCGGCTACGACAAGCTCGACATCCAGCAGATCGCGAACGCCTGCGGCACCTACTTCCAGACCTGCCAGGAGTCCTGGCACCCGAGCGCCGCCGGCCACCGGGTGCTCGGCCGTTGCCTGACCGGCGCCGCCGCGACCGGCGCCCGGGCGGTCTCCTGCGTCCGCGCCCCGGACGGCACGATCACGGTGAGCTGACCCGCGTCGTGGGGCGTCCCCGGTCGGGGGCGCCCCATGACGGGTCGGGCCGGAGCCGGGACACGGAACTCAGGGGCGGACGGCCGCGCCGAGCACGTGCGGCGACGCGGGACCCGGGATCCCGGCCGGCGGGAAGCGGAACCGGTCCAGCTCGACCACCGTGAAGCCGGCCGCCCGGATCGCCGCCACGGTGTCCCGCGCGGTGTGGCAGCCGGCGCAGCAGAGCGGCCAGAGCGTGGCGTCCGCCACGCGCTGGGCCCGGCGCAGCCCGGGGGTCTCCGCGACGACGTGCTCGTAGAAGCGGAGCTGCCCGCCCGGGCGGAGCACCCGGCGCGCCTCGCGCAGCGCCACCACCTGGTCCGGTACCGAGCAGAGCACCAGCGACAACACCACCGCGTCGGCGCTCGCGTCGGCGACCGGCAGCGCCTCGGCCAGGCCGGCGGCCACGGTCACCGGCACCGGGGCGTCGGGCGCGGCGGCCTGGAGGGCGGCGCGCAACCGGGGCTCCGGCTCCACGGCGAGCACCCCGGTCACGGCGGGCGGATAGTGCGGCAGGTTCCGCCCGTTGCCGGCGCCCACCTCGACCACCCGGCCGCGCAACCCGGCCACCAGGCGACGCCGGTGCGCGGCGGCGCCCGCCCGGTCCATGGCGACGCTGGCCCGGGCGAAGACCCGGGCGAAGATCGGATGCGAGACGGCCATCAGGGGCGCACCGGTGGGGCGCCGAGGGCGAGCAGCAGCGGACCGGCCGCGCCGTCGGCCAGGTCGCCGAGGCGTACCCCGTCGAGCACGGCGAGGAAGGCGGCCTGGGCCCGGCGCAACTCGCCACGCAGCCGGCAGCCGGCGACCAGCGGGCAGGCCGGCTGCTCGCAGTTGACCACCTCGCCGTCGCCCTCGAAGGCCCGGACCACATGGCCCACGGTCAACTCCCCGGCGTGCTCGGCGAAGGCCACCCCGCCGGAGCGGCCCCGGATGGTGACGAGCACGCCGAGCCGCTGCAACCGCTGCACCACCTTGGCCACGTGGCTGCGCGGCAGCGCGAGTTGGGTGGCGAGCTCGTCCACGGTCGTCCGGGCCGGGGAGGCGGCGGTCAGCATGGCGATGCGCAGCGCCATGTCGGTCGACCGGTTGAGCTTCACGCCTCGACCCTAGCCAGCGGTCGCTCGTCGCGACACGGGTCGAACCGCCGTTCCGGGGTGTGACGAGCGCTACCGGGGCCCCGGGACCTTCGACCCTAAAGAGGAATTCGGGATTTCTGTTCAGTGGGGAGCGACCCGTTCGACGCCCCAAGGAGCAATCGTGCTTTCGGAATCCTCAGCAGCGGTGGTGACGGCGACCCTGCCCGCCGTGCAGGCCAACGGCGAGGCGATCACCGGCCGGTTCTACCAGCGCATGTTCGCCGCCCACCCGGAGCTTCTGAACATCTTCAACCGGAGCAACCAGGCCGTAGCCGTCGGCGAGACGCTCCGGCTCAGCCCGCCGTTCGGCGAGGTCAGCGCGCTCGGCGGCGGGGAGCCGCTGCTGCTCGTCAGCGCCGGCATCGGGCTGACCCCGGCCATGTCGGCGCTGGCGCACCTGGCGGCCACCGAGCCCGAGCGGCCGGTGACGCTGGTGCACGCCGACCGGAGCGGCGCCGCGCACGCGCTGCGCCACGAGCTGCCCGCGCTCCAGGAGCGGCTGCCGAACCTGTCGGTGCGCCTCTGGTACGAGGACGCCGCCGGCGCCGAACTGGCCGGCATCAAGGCGGAGATCGCCGAGGGGCTCGTCGACCCGGCGCTGGTCCCGCTCGCCCCCGGCGCGTACGTGCACCTGTGCGGGCCGGTGCCGTTCATGACCCTGGTCCGGGGCGGCCTGCTGCGCCGGGGCGTACCGGCCGAGCGGATCGCGTACGAGGTGTTCGGTCCGGGCATGCTGCGCTGAGGCTCGCGACCGCGGCGAGCGAGCCGGTGTCGGGCAGCGCCCGGACAGCGCGAACGGGGACACGGAACACCTCCCGGTCGGATCGTTGCGGGTACGGGCGCACCGGAGCCGGAGCCAACTGCGCCGCTTTGCCCAGCTTCGCCGCTTCCCGCCGCGCCGACCAGGGGATTTGGTCCCGAATTGGAACCTCCACAACGGAGATTCGTCTTCTCGGAGAAGTCGATGATCTACAGGTTAGGTCGTGGTCGCCAGGGTAGGAACCACTCATGCGCGTCCTTGGAATCAACGCGATCTTCCACGACCCCGCGGCAGCCCTGGTTGTCGACGGCCGGGTGGTGGCCGCCGCCGAAGAGGAACGGTTCAGCCGCCGCAAGCACGGCAAGCGGCCGGTCCCCTTCTCCGCGTGGGAGCTGCCCGAGCTGTCCGCCGCGTGGTGCCTGGCCAGCGCCGGGATCGACGTGGACGGCCTCGACGCGGTCGCGTACTCCTTCGACCCCGGCCTCTGCCGCGACGCGGACGAGCTGGGCCTGAGCGACCCCTGGGACTGGCTGCGGGTCGACTACGCCCGGCGGGCCCCGCAGTTCCTGGCCGCCGCCCTGCCCGGGCTCGACCCGGAGAAGGTGCGGTTCGTGCCGCACCACGTCGCGCACGCGGCCTCCGCCGGCCTGGCCGCCCCGCCGGCCGGCGACGACACCGCGGTGCTGGTGCTCGACGGCCGCGGCGAGGTGGCCAGCCACCTGGCCGGCGTCTACCGCGACGGCCGGCTGTCGCCGCTGCACTCCCAGCAGCTCCCCCACTCGCTCGGCCTGCTCTACGAGGACCTCACCCGGCACCTGGGCTTCCTGCACTCCAGCGACGAGTACAAGGTGATGGCGCTGGCCTCCTACGGCCGGCCGAAGCACCTGGGCATGCTCCGCGAGCTGGTGCGGGTCACCGACGGCGGCTTCCAGGTCGAGCGGATCGACTGGACGAGCATGGCCAAGGCGGTCGCGGCCGGCGGCGAGCTGGCCGAGGAGCACGCCGACCTGGCGTCCAGCGTGCAGGCCCGGCTCGAGGAGGTCGTCCTGGACCTGTCCCGCTGGCTGTACGACGCCTCCGGCGGCGCCCCCACCCTGGCCGTGGCCGGCGGGGTGGCGCTGAACTGCGTGGCCAACGCCCGGCTCGCGGCCGAGGGGCCGTACCGGGACGTCTGGGTGCAGCCGGCGGCCGGCGACGCGGGCACCGCGCTCGGCGCGGCGCTGCACGTGGCCGGCGAGCTGGGCGACCGGTCCGTCCCGATGGCCGGCGCCGACCTGGGCCGGGGCTGGTCGGACGAGGAGCTGGAGGCGGAGCTGCGCCGGGCGGCGCTGCCGTACACCCGGCCGGCGTCGATCGCCGCCGAGGCGGCCCGGGTGCTCGCCGACAACGGGATCGTCGCCTGGTACCAGGGGCGCAGCGAGTACGGTCCGCGGGCGCTCGGCCACCGGTCACTGCTGGCCCACCCCGGCGACCCGGACACCACCCGCCGGATGAACGACGTCAAGGGCCGCGAGCAGTTCCGGCCGATCGCCCCGATGGTCCGCGCGGAGCGCTTCGCGGAGCTGTTCGACGGGGTCTACCCCAGCCCGTACATGCTCTTCGTGCACCGGGTGAGGCCGGAGTGGCGGGACCGGATCCCGGCGGTCACCCACGTCGACGGGACCGCCCGGGTGCAGACCGTGCACCCGGAGACCGAACCGGTGGTGGCCGAGCTGCTGGCCGAGTTCGAGCGGCGCACCGGGCTGCCGGTGGTGGTGAACACCTCGCTGAACACCGCCGGGCGGCCCATGGTGGACACCCCGCGCGAGGCCATGGAGCTGTTCGGCTCCGCGCCGGTGGACCTGCTCGCCCTCGGCCCGTTCGCGGTGCACCGCCGCGCGCTGGGCGGCGCCCGATGATCAGTGTGGTGGTGCCCACGCTGGGGCGGCCCAGCCTGGCCACCCTGCTCGACGCCCTGGCCGGCCAGCTCGACGAGCTGCCCGGGGCCGAGGTGCTGCTGGTCGACGACCGGCGCGACGACACCGGGGAGCTGGCGGTGCCGGGGGCGCTCGCGGCGTACACGAAGGTGCTGACCGGGCGCGGCGCGGGCCCGGCGGCGGCCCGCAACCTCGGCTGGCGGGCGGCGCGCGGCGAGTGGGTGGTCTTCCTCGACGACGACGTGGTGCCGGCGCCGGACTGGGTCCGGCGGCTGCGCGCCGACCTCGCGGTGACCGGCGGGACCGGCGGCGTGCAGGGCGTCGTGGACGTCCCGCTGCCCGCGCACCGGCGCCCCACGGACTGGGAACGCGGCACCGCCGGCCTCGCCGAGGGACGGTGGATCACCGCCGACATGGCCTACTGCCGGACGGCGCTGGCCGCCGTCGGCGGCTTCGACGAACGCTTCCCGCGCGCCTACCGGGAGGACGCCGAGCTGGCCCACCGGGTCCGGCGCGCCGGCTGGGGCCTGGTCCAGGGCCGGCGCCGGGTCACCCATCCGGTCCGGCCGGAGAGCCGGTGGGTCAGCCTGCGCACGCAGCGCGGCAACGCCGACGACGCGCTGCTGCGCCGGCTCTACGGCCGCGGCTGGCGCGCCGACCTCGACCTGCCCCCGGGGCGGCGGCC
>NZ_MUYZ01000163.1:0-14886 GCF_003013775.1 Micromonospora sp. MH33 | reverse complement strand
CGGCGGCGGAGAGGTCCGGCGGGGTGACGCCCACCCGAACCTCGCGCACGCCGGTGTCGTCACCGACCCGGGCGCAGAGCGCGCCGCCGTCCACGGCGGCCAGCCGGGGTGGCACGGCCGGTGGCGCGGTCGGCCCGGTGGGCACCCGGTCGGGGCGCTTGGGCAGGGCCGCGAACCGGCCGAGAGTGATCGGCCGCGGGTCGCCCTGGCCGGTACGGGCCAGCAGCAGCGCGGCCTGCAGCTCGGTGATCCCGGCCAGGCCGCTGCGCTCGGCGACCGCGTACTGGCGGCCGCCGCCGGAGTTACGGACCAGGTAGACGTCGCCGACGGTGGCGCCGGTGACCGCCGTGGAGGACGTGCCGAGACCGGGCACCGCGGGCGGGGCCAGGTCGGCGCCGGCCGGCACGGTGTTGAGCAGCGCCGGGGGCACCGGCATCGCCCGCTCCCGGGTGGCGGCCAGCGCGGCGAGGACCCGGTCGGTGTCGCGGAGCAGGTAGCGCCGCTCGTGCCAGAGCAGGTGGAGGCTGCCGTCCGGATGGCGCAGCAGCAGGCCCTCGTCGCCGAGGGGCCGGCCGCCGGTGGCGTCCCGGCCGATCAGCAGCGCCGACCGGGCCTGCGTCCGGCCCGCCTCGGCGGCGGTGACCGAGCAGACCGTCCACGCCCCGCCGGCGAGCCGCGCCGGCGCGGGCAGCGAGTCGGGAGCGTCGGCGATGCCGAGCGGCAGGCCGCGGGGCACCCCCTCGATGGAACGGCGGGAGACCAGCACGGTCTTCGGCCGTTCCGCCCCGATGACCAGCAGCGCCGAGGCGTAGTTGAGCACCGGGTGCAGCCTCTCCTCCCGGTAGACGAACCGCGCCCCGGACTCCTTCTCCACGATCACCGCGCCCGGGTCACGCCAGGAGCTGCCACCACCGGCGAACAGGCCGTAGAGAGCGACCCCGCCGAGCGCGATCACCGCGACCAGCACGCTGGCCAGGCCCGCGCCGGCCAGCCGGCGGAACGGCGACTGGGCGGGGTCGGTCTCCCGCATCACCAGCGCGGCGACCGCCCGCTGGACGGTGAACTGGTAGGAGTGGAGCTGGTCCTGCCGGGACGGCATCGGGTCCCTTCCGAGAACGATCGTCGGCGCACAGGATAAGCGTTCCGTCGATCTCCCGGGGACCCTCCGTGTCGGTGGACGGCCCTCCGGAGGCGGGGTGCTGCACACACCGGGCGGCGGAGCCGGTATCCCCTGGGGGGTATGTTGGACGCCAGGAGGTGCACGGTGAAACTTCGACCCGAGATGACCAGCGACGCCCTGACCCGGCTCAAGCGGGCCCGCGGACAGCTCAACGCCGTCATCGAGATGATTGAGAACGGCGAGGACTGCCGCGCCACGCTGACCCAGCTCGCCGCCGTCTCCAAGGCGATCGACCGCGCCGGGTTCAAGATCATCGCCTCCGGCATGCGGCACTGCGGCACCGCCCGCGACCGGGGCGAGGAGCCGGAGATGACCGAGGAGGAGCTGGAGAAGCTCTTCCTTGCCCTTGCCTGACCGGACAAACCACCGCCCGCGCGCCTGATCCCGGCGCGGGCGGGTACCTCCCGCCCTGGGCACGTGGGGACGGAAGGGAGCACCACCGTGGCAGTCGAGGTCTCGGTCATCGCGACGTCCTCACTCGGTGATCGCAGTTATCTCGCCTCGGACGGGCAGGTGGCGATCGTGGTGGACCCGCAGCGGGACATCGACCGGGTGACGTACCTGGCGGGTGCCGAGGGGGTGCGGATCACGTATGTGGTGGAGACGCACGTCCACAACGATTACGTCTCCGGCGGGTTGGAGCTCGCCCGGGTGACGGGTGCCCGGTACCTGGTGGCCGCGGCCGACGAGGTGGGTTTCGACCGCGTGCCGGTCTCCGACGGCGACGTGGTGCCCGTCTCCGACGGGGTGCGGTTGCGGGTGATCGCCACCCCGGGTCACACGTTCCACCACCTGTCGTACGTCCTGGACGAGGCGGTCGACGGCGGGTGGCAGCCGGTCGGGGTGTTCACCGGCGGGTCGCTGCTGTTCGGCACCACCGGTCGCACCGACCTGCTCGGCGGCCGGCACGCCCACGAGTTGGCCCAGCATCAGCACGCCTCGGCCGCGCGGCTGGCGGATCTGCTGCCCGACGGAACCCAGGTGTGGCCGACGCACGGGTTCGGCAGTTTCTGCTCGGCCAGCCAGGCCGACGCACCCGAGTCGACCATCGGCCGGGAGAAGCAGGCGAACCCGGTCCTGCGGCTGGCCGCCGAGCAGTTCGTCACCGAAACCCTCGCCGGTCTGGACGCCTACCCCGCCTACTACGCCCACATGGGCGTGGCGAACACCGCCGGCCCGGCCCCGGTGGACCTCACCCCCGTCACCCGCGCCGACCCTGCCGAACTGCGGCAGCGCATCGCCGCCGGGCAGTGGGTGGTCGACCTGCGCCACCGCACCGCCTACGCCACGGCGCACCTGACCGGCACGGTCAGCCTCGGCCTGGACGGACCCATGTCGACCTGGCTCGGCTGGCTCATCGACCGGGGCACCCCGATCACCCTGCTCGCCGGCACCCCCGAGCAGGTCGCCGACGCCCAACGCGAACTGGTCCGCATCGGCATCGACCGCCCCGCCGCCCACGCCACCGGCACACCCGAACAGTGGACCACCGAACCAACGCAGCTCCGCGAACTACGGATGACCGACTTCCCAGCCCTCGCCGCGGTCCGCGCGGGGAACACCCCCGCCGGTCCGCCCGCCCCGGACGTGGTCCTCGACGTGCGGATGACCAACGAATGGAACACCGGCCATATCACCGGCGCCGTGCACATCCCCCTGCCCGACCTGCCCGCACGACTGGCCGACGTGCCCGCCGGCACCATCTGGGTCCACTGCGGCTCCGGCTACCGCGCCACCGCCGCCGCCTCACTACTCGCCAACACCGGCCGCCACGTCGTCGTCATCAACGACACGTTCGACCAGGCCGAAGCCGCCGGCCTGGAGATCGTCACCGAAACCTGACCCCCGCGAGCCGTTCGACTCCGGCCGCTCTCCGCGGCTGCTCGACGTGCGCGTCCCGGCCGGGTCGAGGCCGGGCACGTCCCTGGACCTGCCGTTGCCCCCGCTCCCGGGGCTCACCGTGGGAGCCCGGGCTGTAGCCGGTACGGTCACCATGGCGGTGTGGGCCGCTGAAGGAGGGGACACAGTGGACAGCAGCGCCTGGGACACCCGGTACGCGAGCACACCGGGTCTGGTCTGGAGCGCCGAGCCGAACCGGTTCGTGGTCGAGTCGGTCACCGGGCTCACTCCCGGCGCCGCGCTGGACCTCGCCGCTGGCGAGGGGCGCAACGCGGTCTGGCTGGCCGAGCAGGGCTGGCGGGTGACCGCGGTGGACTTCTCGCCGGTCGCCGTAGCCCGGGGACGCGAGCTGGCCGCCGCCCGGGACGTCCCGGTCGAGTGGCGGGTCGCCGACGTCACCGCGTACCGGCCGGTGCCGGGCAGCTACGACCTGGTGCTGATCAGCTACCTGCACCTGCCCGCCGACGACCTCGCCGGGGTGCTGGCCGCGGCCAGGCAGGCGCTGCGCCCCGGCGGCAGCCTCGTCGTGGTCGGCCACGACCTGGCGAACCTGACCGGCGGCACCGGCGGGCCGCAGGACCCGGCCGTCCTGCTCACCCCGGAGGCGGTGGTCGACGGGCTCGCCGGGCTGCACATCCGGCGCGCCGAGACCGCCCGCCGCCCGGTGCCCACCACCGACGGCGGCACCGTCGACGCGCTCGACACGGTCGTCGTGGCCACCCGGCCCGCCGACTGACTCGCCCCACCGACCGTTCCGGCCGGCGCGGCCACGCACGGCGAGCGACCCTGTCGGCGGCCGCGGGCCCCCGGCTCACGGACGCAGGATCAGCCGGATCGGGTTGCCGTCCTTCTCGTGCACCCTTCGCACCGCCTCGGGCGCGTCCGCCAGCGGCAGCACGTCGCTGACCGACGCGGACAGGTCGAGCCGGCCCAGCCCGGTGAGCGTCACCAACTGCCCGACGTGTTCGGCCTCGGAACCGTAGTGGCCGAGCACCGCCTGCCGGTTGTAGGTGAACCGGCTGTCCGAGGGAATGCTGATCGGCTGGTTGGCGATGCCGGCGAGCACCAGCCGGCCGTGCCGGCCGAGCACGGTCATGGCCTGCTCCCGGACCGCGTTGACGCCGGCGAAGTCGAATGCCACGTCGAGCCCCCGGGTGCCGACCAGTTCGAGCACGGCGTCCTTGAAGCCGTCGTCCGCCGGGTCGATGGCCAGGTCCGCGCCGAGGGCGAGCGCCCGGTCCCGGGCCGCCGGCAGCGGGTCCACGGCGATCACCGGGGCCGCGCCGACCAGCAGCAGCAACTGGACCGCGTGCGCGCCGAGGCCACCGACGCCCCACACGGCGACCGCCTCCGCCGGCCGGACCCGGCCGGTCTCGGTCACCGCCGCCCACGGCGTGGAGACCGCGTCGGGGATGATGCAGGCCTGCTCGAACGGGAGCAGATCCGGGACGGGGACCAGGGTGTCCTCGCGGGCCAGGGCGTATTCGGCCCAGCCGCCGTCGTAGTCGACGCCGCGGGTGAGCACCAGGCCGAACCGGTCCCGCTCCCCCGCCTGGAGCAGCACCCGCTGGCCCGGCTCCCAGCCCCGCACCCCGTCACCGAGCGCGTCCACCGTCCCGGCCACCTCGTGGCCGAGGGTCACCACGTCCCCCGGCAGGTAGAGCGGGGTCAGCGTCCCGTCGATCAGGTGCACGTCCGACAGGCACACCCCGGCCGCGGCCACCCGGATCCGCACCTGGCCGCGCCCCGGCTCGGGCACCGGCACCGATTCCATCCGCAGCGCCCGCTCGGCCACGTGCAGCCGTCCGGCCAGCATCTCCGCCACGCTCGCTCCCCTCTCCGGCATCTCGGCCGGCGACGGCTCCAGGTCGATGCGCGGCGCCAGGCGCGCCGGGCTGGAGTCCTCGGGGGCGTACCCGTCGTCGCCGCGGCGATGCCACCCGGCGGGGAAAAACGGCCGCGCCCCGCATATGCTCCGGGCACCCGGCGACCGGCCGGTAGCATCCGGTCACGGACCGGCGGAGAGGACACCCGTGGGCACACGCTTCGAGGAACTGGCCTGGCGGGAGACGCCGATCGGCGAGATCAGCCTGCGCCGACGCCGCGACCCGTCGCTCGACGTCGACGTGTACGAGGTGAAGCTCGACGACGAGTTCCTGATGTCCAGCCTCTTCCCGGTCGCGGAGATCGAACTCGCCCGGCTCGGGCTGGCCCCGCTGACCGCCGGGGACCTGGACGTGGTGGTGGGTGGACTCGGCCTGGGCTACACCGCGCGCACCGCGCTGGAGGATCCCCGGGTGCGCTCGCTGCTGGTGGTCGAGGCGATCGAGGACGTGATCGACTGGCACCGGCAGGACCTGCTGCCGTTCGCCGCCGGGCTGGCCGCCGACCCCCGTACCCGGTTCGTCCGGGCCGACTTCTTCGCGGCGGTCGCGAGCGGCGCCGGGTTCGATCCGGAGGCGCCGGAGCGGCGGTTCCACGCGGTGCTGCTCGACGTGGACCACTCGCCGCGCCAGGTGCTGCACCCCAGCCACGCCGACTTCTACACGGTGGAGGGGCTGCGCCGGCTCGCCGCGCTGCTGCACCCGGACGGGGTGTTCGCGCTCTGGTCGAACGACCCGCCCGACTCGGCGTTCCAGCGGGCGCTGACCGAGGTGTTCCCGACGTCGGTGGCGCACGTCGTCCGCTTCCCCAACCCGTTGCAGGGCCGGGAGGCCGCGAACACGGTGTACGTGGCCCGGCACTGATCCGGCCCGGGCAGGCATGGCGGGAGCCGGAGCGGGGAAGCGGGCGGCCCACCGTACTCCCCGGGAGGGTGACATGCGGGCGTTGCTCTGGATCGTCGGCGTCGTGGCCGGCGTGCTCATCCTGCTCGGGCTGCTCCTGGAGGCGGCCCGCTGGCTGATCATCATCGGCGCCATCGCGGTGGTCGTCCTCCTCGTGCTGGCCTTCGGGCGCGGCCGCCGGGTGGTGGAGCGCGGCGCCCCACGCCGCTGACCCGCAGCCGTGTGACGAAGTCAGCAACTTACGCCGGCGTAGGTTACCGGGCGGTTAAGTTAGGCTGAGGACCGTCATCCGGCAGCGAGGAGACGGCGATGGACGCGACCGCGGAGCGGCCCTGGACGCGCAGCTACGCCCCCGGCGTACCGGCCGAGATCGCGGAGCCGACCGGCTCCCTCGTGGACCTGCTCACCGACGCCGCCCGCCGCTTCGGCGACCGGGTGGCGCTGGACTTCTACGGCGCCACCACCACCTACGCCGACCTGGCCGACCAGGTCGCCCGGGCGGCCGAGGCGCTGCGCCGGCTCGGTGTCGGCCCCGGCGACCGGGTGGCGCTGGTGCTGCCGAACTGCCCGCAGCACGTGGTCGCCTTCTACGCGGTGCTGCGGCTCGGCGCGGTGGTGGTCGAGCACAACCCCCTCTACACCGCCGACGAGCTGGCCCACCAGCTCACCGACCACGGCGCCCGGGTCGCGGTGGTCTGGGACAAGGTCGCTCCGCTGGTCGCCGGGCGGGGCGCGGTGGAGACGGTGCTGGCCGTCGACCTGACCGGGGCGCTGCCGCGGCTCAAGCGCTGGGCGCTGCGGCTGCCGCTGCCCAAGGTCCGCGCCGCCCGGGCCGCGATGACCGCCCCGGCCCCCGGCGCGCTCTCCTGGTCGGCGCTGGTCGCCGAGGCCGCCCCGCTGGCCGCCGACCATCCCGCGCCCCGGCCCGCGGACACCGCGCTGCTCCAGTACACCGGCGGCACCACCGGCGTCCCGAAGGGCGCCGTGCTGACCCACCGCAACCTGCGGGCCAACGCCGCGCAGGGCCGCGCCTGGGTGCCCGGCCTGCGCGACGGCGCGGAGACGGTGTACGCCGTGCTGCCGCTGTTCCACGCGTACGGGCTGACGCTCTGCCTGACCTTCTCGGTGAGCATCGGCGCCACCCTGGTGCTCTTCCCCCGCTTCGACCTCGACCAGGTGCTCGACGCGGCGCGCCGCCGCCCGCCGACCTTCCTGCCCGCCGTCCCGCCGATCTACGCGCGGCTCGCCACCGCCGCCCGGGAACGCGGCGTCGACCTCACCTCCGTCCGGTACGCCATCTCCGGCGCGATGGCGCTCCCGCCGGCCACCGTGCAGCTGTGGGAGTCGGTGACCGGCGGCCTGCTCGTCGAGGGCTACGGGATGACCGAGACCTCCCCCATCACCCTGGGCAACCCGGTCGCCCCGACCCGCCGGCCGGGCACGGTCGGGGTGCCGTTCCCCTCCACCGAGGTGCGCCTCGTCGACCCGGAGGACCCGACCCGGGACCGCGCCCCCGGCGAGGCCGGCGAGCTGCTGGTCCGCGGTCCGCAGGTGTTCTCCGGCTACTGGAACCGCCCGGAGGAGACGGCCCGCGTGCTGCTGCCCGGCGGCTGGCTGCGTACCGGGGACGTGGTCACCATGGACGCCGACGGCTTCGTCACCGTGGTCGACCGGATCAAGGAGCTGATCATCACGGGCGGGTTCAACGTCTACCCGTCCGAGGTGGAGGAGGCGCTGCTCCGCGTCCCGGGCGTCCGCGAGGCCGCCGCGGTCGGCCTGCCCACCGCGGACGGAGAGGAGGTGGTGGCCGCTGTGGTGCTCGACCCGGGAGTGGGCGCCGATTGCGACTCGGTCCGCTCGGCCTGCCGGCGGCACCTCGCCGGCTACAAGGTGCCCCGCCGGGTGGTGGTGGTCGACGACCTGCCCCGCTCGCAGATCGGCAAGGTCCTCCGCCGCGAGGTCCGGGACCGCCTGCTCGCCGAGGGCTGACCCACAGGTCCGGCGGGTCGGCACCCGGCCGGATGATCACCGGGAGATGGTACGGCCGGACGAAGAGGGTCCTCTGCCCCGACCTCGGTGGCATGACAACCCGGGTGCGGGCGTCGACGGACTGGTGTTGACTCTGCCGGTGGATCGTCAACGGCTCAGCAGCATCGCGCACACGCGCCACCCGATCGCGGCTCCGATCTTCGGCGTGAACGTCAACCGGCTCCTGCGCCGAGCGGGCCGCCAACCGACGGCTCGTGTCCTCGACCTCGGCTGCGGGGAAGGCGCCTGGGCGCTCCAGGCCCTCGCCCACTACCCCGACGGGCACGCGGACGGCGTGGACGTCAGCCCGTACGCCCTCGAACGCGCCGTCGGCGCCGCCGCCGCACGCGGCCTCGCCGACCGGCTCACGCTGCACGAGCGCGACGCCCGGACGTACGTGCCCGACGGCGACTACGACCTGGTGCTGTGTGTCGGGTCGACCCACGTGTTCGGCGGGTTCGGCCCCACGCTGGAGCTGGCCGGCCGGCACGTGAACCGCGACGGCATCCTCATGGTCGGTGAGGGGTTCTGGCAGGCGCCGCCAACTCCGGAGGCGCTCGCGGCGCTCGACGCGAAGCCGGAGGAGTTCACCGACCTCGCCGGCCTGGTCGACGTCGCCGAGCAGGCCGGCTGGACGCCGGTGTACGCCCATGTCAGCGACGCCGCCGAGTGGGACGACTACGAATGGTCGTGGGTGGGCTCGCTCACCGAGTGGGCGCTGGACAACCCCGGCCATCCGGACGCCGCCGAGGCGCTCACGGTCGCCCGGGAGCACCGCGACCAGTGGTTGCGCGGGTACCGCAACGTCCTGGGCTTCGTCACGCTGGTGCTGCGCCGCATCTGATCGTGATGCGGTTCCACGCGCTCGCCGTCAGCCGAGACCGCGGTGAGCGGCCCACAGTGCACCGGCGCGGCTGGCGGCCCCGTCGACCAGGGCCACCAGCTCGGGCCGCTCGGGCACTGGGAACGAGACGTAGGTGCCCCGGCCACCGGCGGTCGGCCGGCCGTAGGCCTTCGCCGCGAGGCGCCCGTCGGGCAGGAGCCGGACGTTGAGCGTGGTCAGCGTGAACTCCTCACCGCGTCGGGTGTCGGTCCAGCGGAGCCCTTCGGGGATCGTGACGTTGATGGCCAGGGCGCTGACCTCGAGGGGGATGTCGCTGTTCATGGGCGCATGCTCTCACGCGGGCCGACGCACACTCATGCCGCTGACGAGGGCCGTCCCCCCGCCGTTCGCGGGCCGACCGTCCGGTCCCGGCACCAGCAGGTGCCAGTCACCGGGGTATTGGGCGTTGAAGCGCAGGAATGCCTCCCTGCCGCGCGGCCTCCGCTGGATTTGCCGAAACAGCAAGAAAGTTTGTCAGCGTCAGGTCGGTTCAGGATGCTGGCGGGCACGGACGTCAACGAGTCCCGCGGCCTGATCGCCGCCGGCACCGAAAGGAAGCCATGTCGTGAGCGGACACGGACACCACCTCACCGAGGAGGAGGCCGCCGCCATCTTCGAGCCGCCGGCCTGGGACGAGCGGTACTCGGGTGCGGAGAAGATCTGGAGCGGGAACCCCAATCCGCAGCTCGTGGCCGAGGTGGCCGGGCTCACGCCGGGCACCGCGCTCGACGTCGGCTGCGGCGAGGGGGGCGACGTGATCTGGCTGGCTCGCCAGGGCTGGCGGGTCACGGGCGCCGACTTCTCCGCCAACGGCCTGGCGCGCGCCGCCCGGCACGCCGAGGAGGCCGGAGTCGCCGATCGCACCGACTGGTGGCAGATCGACGCCCGGATCTTCACGGCGGACGGCCGGTCGTACGACCTGGTCACCAGCCACTTCCTGCACCCGCCGGACGGCGGGATGGTGGAGGTGACCCGCCGGCTGGCCGGGGCCGTGGCGCCCGGCGGGCACCTGCTCGTCGTCGGCCACGCCCCGCACGAGGCGTTCGCCCACCTCACCGCCAGCCAGAGCCGGGCCATGTTCGTCGCCGAGGATCTGCTGCCCGGCCTGCCGGGCAACTTCGAGGCCCTCGTGGTCGAGCAGCGGCCGCGGACGGTGACCCGCGACGGGGTGACTGTCGACATCCACGACTCCACGCTGCTCGCTCGCCGCACGTCCTGACCGCCGGATCACCTCCGGTCATAGCGTCGGATCGACGCCGCTCCCACCCTCCATCGGGGCGGGAGCGGCGTCGGCGTTCATCCCGCCGGAGACCGCAAGACTCGCGAACAGGCCTCGGAAGTTTCAGCGGTTGCCCCCGCACACCCGCAACCCTCCCTCCGCGCCGCCTGACCGTCAGCCCACAGTTGGCCAGCGGAACTACTGGCAGGGCGCGCGACTCGCCCGCGCGTTGACCAGACAAGGTTTCGGAACTATTCCGGAAGTTGTTGTTTCCGCGGTGTTGCCGTGCCAGCATGACGTGGCATTGAAGTCCATCGTTCATCGGTTCGGCTCGTGCGATCCACGACTCCCCTTCGCACGCGGCGGCGGGCACGGCCCGCCACGGGTGCGGTGCTCGGCGCCCGGGACGCAGAACCGAGAAAGGAGGCCATCGTGGCAACCAGTTCTCCTGTCCACTCCGCCGGCTCCCCGCGGAGTCGCTCGTTACGGGTCCGACTGCTGATCAGCGGCACCGTCGCCGCCGTCGCGGCAGTGGGTGTGGTGATGGTGGTCCCGAACGCGAACGCCGCGGCGGGCACCCTGGGCGCGGCGGCCGCGCAGTCGGGCCGGTACTTCGGCACGGCGATCGCCGCGGGCCGGCTCGGTGATTCGACGTACACCACGATCGCCGGGCGTGAGTTCAACATGGTGACGGCCGAGAACGAGATGAAGCCGGACGCGACGGAGCCCCAGCGGGGCCAGTTCAACTTCAGTTCCGGCGACCAGATCTACAACTGGGCGACCCAGCGCGGCATGAAGGTGCGCGGCCACACCCTCGCGTGGCACTCACAGCAGCCGGGCTGGATGCAGAGCCTCAGCGGCAGCAGCCTGCGCCAGGCGATGATCGATCACATCAACGGCGTGATGGCCCACTACAAGGGCAAGCTCGCCTACTGGGACGTCGTCAACGAGGCCTTCAACGAGGACGGCAGCCGCCGGCAGTCCAACCTGCAGGCCACCGGCAACGACTGGATCGAGGTGGCGTTCCGCACCGCCCGCACCGCCGACCCGTCGGTCAAGCTGTGCTACAACGACTACAACATCGAGAACTGGTCCTACGGCAAGACGCAGGGCGTGTACAACATGGTCCGGGACTTCAAGTCTCGCGGCGTGCCGATCGACTGCGTAGGCCTGCAGACCCACTTCACCGGCGGCAGCTCGCTGCCGAGCAACTTCCAGACCACGCTGTCGAGCTTCGCCGCCCTGGGCGTGGACGTGGCTCTGACCGAGGTCGACGTCACCAGCGCGTCAACCACGCAGTACGCCGGGCTGACCCAGGCCTGCGTCAACGTGCCCCGCTGCGTCGGCATCACCGTGTGGGGCGTCCGGGACAGCGACTCGTGGCGATCCAGT
This sequence comes from Micromonospora sp. MH33, assembly GCF_003013775.1. Lineage (NCBI taxonomy): Bacteria > Bacillati > Actinomycetota > Actinomycetes > Micromonosporales > Micromonosporaceae > Micromonospora > Micromonospora sp. MH33. Next base: position 3,499 of record NZ_MUYZ01000163.1, on the reverse strand, counting down.
GAAAGCCCGCTGCTGTTCGACAACAGCGGCAACAAGAAGGCCGCCTACACCTCGGTGCTCAACGCCCTCAACGCCGCCGGCCCGACGGCGACGTCCTCGCCGACCCCGACCGGTGGCACCGCCTCCCCGTCGCCCTCGGCCACGCCCGGCGGAGCGAAGCGGATCGTCGGCGCCCAGTCGGGCAGGTGTGTCGACGTGCCGAACGCGTCGCGGAACAACGGGACGCGGGTCCAGCTCTACGACTGCAACGGCCAGATCAACCAGGCGTGGACCCTCACGTCGAATCGGCAGCTGACCGTGTACGGCACCATGTGCCTGGACGCCGCCGGGTCCGGCAACGGCTCGGCCGTGCAGATCTACAGCTGCAGCGGGCAGGCCAACCAGCAGTGGAATGTCAACGCCAACGGAACCATCACCGGTGTGCAGTCCGGACGCTGCCTGGACGTCTGGGGCACCGGCAACGGGCAGCAGATCCAGATCTACGACTGCAACGGACAGGCCAACCAGCGATTCAGCCTGAACTGACCCGATGCGTCGGTCGTGGTGTGGCGGCAACTCTGCCGCCACACCACGCCGCCGGTCAGAACCAGGTCTCCCGGGTGTCCAGGGTGGTCCGGTCCAGGCTCTCCAGCAGGTCGAACTGCGGGCCGGTACGGGGCAGCTCGTAGCGGAAGAAGTACCGGGCGGCCTGCCGCTTGCCGGCGAGGAAGTCGGCGTCCGGGCCGTCCGGGCTGCCCAGCGCCTCGACGGCGAGCAGCTGCTCCAACCACATCCAGGCGATCACCACGTGCCCGACCGCCTCCAGGTAGACGCTGGCGTTGGCCAGGGCCAGCTCCGGGTCGCCGGCGCCGTGCAGCCGCCGGGTGACCACGGCGATCCGGTCGACCGCCGCGCCGAGCCGGCCGGCCAGCTCGGCCGCCTCGCCCTCGGCCTTCCAGGCCCGGGTCACGGTGGCCCGGATGGTCTCCAGCAGCAGCTCCAGCCCGGCGCCGTCGCGCATGGTGACCTTGCGGCCGAGCAGGTCCAGCGCCTGGATGCCGTGGGTCCCCTCGTGGATCGGGTTGAGCCGGTTGTCCCGCCAGTGCTGCTCGACGTCGTAGTCGCGGGTGTAGCCGTACCCGCCGTGCACCTGGATGGCCAGGTCGTTGGCGGCCAGGCACCACTGCGACGGCCAGCTCTTGGCGATCGGGGTGAGCAGGTCCAGCAGCAGGTGCGCCCGGTCGCGGTCGGCCTCGGCCGGCGCGGTCTTCTCCTCGTCGAGCAGCCGCCCGCAGTAGAGGATCAGGGCGAGCGCGCCCTCCACGTAGCTCTTCTGCGCCAGCAGCATCCGGCGTACGTCGGCGTGCGCCACGATCGGCACCTGCGGCGCGGTGGGGTCCTTGTCGGCGGCCGGGCGGCCCTGCGGGCGCTGCCGGGCGTACGCCACGGACTTCAGGTAGCCGGTGTAGCCGAGCGCGGTGGCGCCGGCGCCCACGCCGATGCGCGCCTCGTTCATCATGTGGAACATCTGTGCCAACCCCTGGTGCGGCTCCCCCACCAGGTAGCCGACCGCCCCGGGCCGCCCGTACGGGCGGTGCACGCCCTCGCCGAAGTTGAGCAGCGTGTTGGTGGTGCCCCGGTAGCCCAGCTTGTGGTTGAGGCCGACCAGCACCACGTCGTTGCGCGGGCCGAGCGCGCCGTCGGCGTCGAGGAGCACCTTCGGGACGATGAACAGCGAGATGCCCTTGACCCCGGGCGGCCCGCCGGGGATCCGGGCGAGGACCAGGTGGACGATGTTCTCGGCCAGGTCGTGCTCCCCGCCGGAGATCCACATCTTCGTGCCGACCAGCCGGTACGTCCCGTCGTCCTGCGGCTCGGCCCGGGTGGTGATGTCCGCCAGTGAGCTCCCGGCCTGCGGCTCGGAGAGGCACATGGTGCCGAAGAACCGCCCCTCCACCATCGGCCGCACCCAGGTGTCGATCTGCTCGGCGCTGCCGTGGGCGAGCAGCAGGTTGGCGTTGCCGAGGGTGAGGAACGGGTAGGCGGCGGTGGCCACGTTGGCGGCCTGGAACCAGGCGAAGCAGGCGGCGGCCACGGCGTGCGGCAACTGCATGCCGCCGACCGACTCGTCCATGGTGGCGGCCAGCAGGCCGGTACCGGCGAACACCTCCAGGGCGGCCTTGACCTGTGGGAGGGTGCGTACCCGCTGCCCGTCGAAGCTCGGTTCGGTGGCGTCGGCGGCCCGGTTGTGGGGCGCGAACCGCTCGGCGGCGACCTGCGCGGCGAGGTCCAGCACCGCGTCGAAGGTCTCCCGCGAGTGCTCGGCGTAGCGGGGTCGCTCGGTCAGCCGGCCGACGTCCAGCCAGTCGTGCAGCAGGAACGCCAGATCGCGACGGGACAGCAGCGTGGACGACGGCACAGGGCTCCTTCCGTGGACCGTCGTCAGCCGCGGCGCAGCCCGGCGACGGCCTCTCGGAGGTCATCCTGACTGATCGGGGCGGGCGGCGCACCCTCCGTCGCCTCCCGGAGCGCCTTGGCGAGTTGCACCCGCCGCAGCACCTCCCGCAGGTCGGCGCCGGTGAGCCCGGGGGTGGTCGCGGCCAGCGCGGCCGGGTCGACGTCGGCGGCGAACATGCGGAAGCCGGGCCGCTCGTGCCGGTCGATCAGCTCCCGGATCATCTTGGCGAGGATCTCGGCGCGCCCGGACTCGTCCGGCGCCGGAATGGCGATCTTCAGGTCGAAGCGGCCGGAGCGGGTCAGCGAGGCGTCCACCCGCTGCGGGAAGTTGGTGGTGGCGACCACGATGACGTCGGGGTTCTCCTCGATCAGGGTGTTCATCTCCTGCTTGAAGATGCCGGCCACCGCGTTGACCGCCTGGCTCGCCGCGTCGCCACCGGCGCCGGCGTAGCTGATGATGCTGTCGAACTCGTCGAAGAGCATGACGGTGGGCCGCCGGTAGCGGCGGGCCTCCCGGAAGATCCGCTTGATGTTGCGCTCGGAGCCGCCGAGGAACTTGTCGAGGATCTCCGGGGTGCGGATCTCCACGAAGTCCGCGCCGATCTCGTTGGCCAGGGCCCGGGCCAGCATGGTCTTGCCGGTGCCCGGCGGGCCGTACAGCAGGATGCCCTGCGGCCGGCGTGCGCCCCAGCGGGCCATCGCCTGCGGGTGCCGGAACGACACCGCCACCTCGCGGAACCGGGCGACCACGTCGGCCAGGCCGCCGACCTGGTCGAGGGTCACCGCCGCGCTGCGCGGCGCCGCCGCGACCACGCGGTGTCCCACCGGGTACGACCGGCCGCGCAGCAGCGTCGGCTCGGGGGTGTCGCCGGCGAGTTCCCGGACGGTCTGCAGCACCACGCCGACCATGGCGGTCAGGTGCGCCGGCGTCACGTCGGCGCTGGGCACCTCGGCGCGCACCCGTACCGTCCCGCCGTCGTGGCTCACCTCGGGGCGCAGGCCGGCCTCCTCGGCGGCGCGCAGCACCGCGCGGCCGGCCGGGTCGCGCGGCGGCTCGGCGAGC
>NZ_MUYZ01000162.1:0-14907 GCF_003013775.1 Micromonospora sp. MH33 | reverse complement strand
CGGCGGCCGCGGCCTGCTGTGCCCGCGATGCCGCCTGGGCGGTCAACGAGGCTGCCGTTGTCGCCTTGCGTGCGGCGTCGGATGCCACCTGAGCGGCCCGCATGGCCGCGTTCGAGGCGCCGATGGCGTCCCGGGCCGCGTCTGCGGCGCCGGCAGCGGCATCCGCGGCGCGGGCCGCGGCCGCCGAGGCCTTCTTCGCCGAGTTGCCGGCGGCCGCGGTTTCCGCCGCCGCCGTCTCCGCGGCCTTCTTTGCCTCCGCGGCGGCGTTCGCGGCGCGGGTGGACGCCTCGGACGCCGCGAGAGACTCGCGGGCGGTCACCTCGGACGCCTGCTTGGCCTGCTCGGTCAGGCTCCGGATGGAGGCCAGCTCCTGGTCCCGCGCCCGCGCGACGAACTGCCCGGACTCCAGGAACTCCCGCAGCTCCTCCGGGGTGCCCGCCAGCGCCTGCTGCGCCGCGGCATTGAGCACGGGGCCGGAGTTGTTGGCGGCGCCGGTCAGCATCCGGGTGGCCGCCAGCCGGTCGTCGGCGCGTTCCGCCGAGTCCCGCCCGGTGGACAGGAAGGCGTTCAGCTCCTCCTGCGTCCCGTTCAGCGCGTTCTGTGCGGCCGCCTGCATGGTCGGGCCGCCGGACTCGAGGAGCCGGTACGCCCGGGTCCGCTCGTCCGTCGCCCACGAGGTCTTCCAGCCGCCGTTGACGAACGCCCGGACGTCCTCTGCCGAGCCGGCCAGCGCCTGCAGCGCCGCCGCCCGCATGGCGGGGCCGTCCATGCCCGCGAGCACCTGCGCCGCGGCCCGCTCGTCGGCCTCCTGCGCCTCGGTGTCCCCGGTGTCGAGGAAGGCACGAAGGTCGTCCTCGGTCCCGAGCAGTGCGGCCTCGGCGGCGCGCCGGAGCGAGGGGCCGCCGGACAGCAGGTACGAGACGGCGATCGCCCGGTCCTGTGCCGGGTCGGACGCCGATGCGGCGGAGGCCGGCTGAAGGAACGAGCTGACGAGCACCAGGGCCAGGAACGCAGCGGTTCGCTGCATCCATCGCGGGCTTCGGTGTTTGGCCCGGGAATGGGCAGCATGCATCGACCGTGAAGTCACGGCAACCCCCGTGGAAGCGAGACAAGACTGGCTGCACGCTATCGATCCCGATCACCGTGCACAAGGGGTCAGAGATCGCTTACCGGCCGTCGCCCGGCCGCCTTCAGGGGCCACAACGCCATGCCAGCGCGAACGCGACCACCCGTCCGGCCTTGCCAGGTGAAAGTTTTCATGCATAGAGTCGGGCCGTGAATGAAAGCAGTGCGGCACCCACCGACCGCCTGCTCGACCTCTTCCACGGCGTCCGGCTCACCCCGACCCAGCGCCGGATCGCGCACTGCCTCGTGCAGCAGGCGGGCGCGGCGGCGTACCTGTCCGCGGCGGAGGTGGCCGAGCTGGCCGGGGTCAGCCAGCCATCGGTGACCCGGTTCGCCATGGCGCTCGGGCACGACGGCTACCCCGCGCTGCGCCGCCGGCTGCGTGAGCTGACCGCCACCGGCGCCGCCGACCCGGCCGACGCCGGCAACGCCCTCCAGCGGGCGGTGCACGCCGAGATGGGCAACCTCGACCGGCTGGCCGGGCAGCTCGCCGACGCCGGCCGGATCGCCGAGGTGGGCAAGCTGCTCGCGGCCAGCCGGCCGCTGCCGGTGCTCGGGCTGCGCGCCGCCGCGCCCCTGGCGGCGTACTTCGCGTACTTCGCCGCGAAGGTGCACCCGGACGTGCGGGTCCTCGACGACGGCGGCAGCCTCCTCGCCGACCGGCTCGAACAGGCCGTCGCGGCCGGGGCGGGCGCGCTGCTCGCCTTCGTGCTGCCCCGCTACCCCCGGGAGACCATGGACGCGCTGCGCGAGGCCCGGGAGGTCGGGTTGACCGTCGTGGCGATCACCGACTCGCCGGTGAGTCCGGCCACCGACCACGCCGACGTGGTGCTTCCCGCCGCCGTCGGCACCGACCTGGTCTTCGACCTGCACACCGCACCGATGACCCTGGCCATGGTGGTGCTCCAGGCGATCTGCGACGCCACCCCCGCCGAGACCCAGGCCCGGCTCGAGGCCTTCGAGTCGTCCGCCACCCGTCGTCAGTTGTTCCTCGGCTGAGAGGAGGAGTGACTAGTTTGTTGGCTTTTTCTTCGCATCTGTCTACGGTTGCAGCACCTGCTGACGACCGTGCACACCTTCTCGTGTCGATTGAACGGGCTGCGACGCTAAGAGAAGGAACTCCAAGGAGTGGACCTGACTGCGGAGGGCGGCCGGTGAAGGTCACCCGGATTGCGTACTCGACGGTCCTGAACCCTGGCAAGTACGCCGCCCTGGAGGAGCAGGCCCACCGGTTGGGTCGGGTTCGCAGCGAGGTGTGGCAGCGGTACGGGTCGATCGCCGGGGTCGGGTCCGGGCTGACCGATCGGCGGGTGCGGGACCGGTGGTTGGCCGACGGCATACATGTCCCGTTCGGTGTGCTGGCGAATGCGTGGAAGGAAACCGTCCGCGACGCGATGGCTGACATCGCGGCGAACCTGGAGGCGGCCAAGGTGCAGGTCCGGCGGGCGATCAGCCGGCGCACCGACGACCCAGCCGAGCGCAAGCGGATGTTCACTGCGTTGAAGGCCGACCGGTGGGCTGAGGATCCGTTCCTGTCCCGGCAGATGCGCAAGCATTGGAAGCGGGGCCACAACCGCACGCATGATCAGATCGTGGTGCGCGCCGACGCGTACAGCGCTGTCGTCGATGGGCGAGGCCGGTTGTGGCTGGCGGTTCCCGGTCTGCGACGCCGCCAGATGGTCAGAATCCCGTTGTCCACGACCGTGGCCCCGTCGGGCACGCTGCGGCTGATCCTGCGCGGCGGGCGGGTCGAGGTGCACCACCAGATCGACGCGTCGCGGATGCGGTCGTCGCAGCGGCCCTGCGGGCAGCGGACGCTCGGCGTGGACAAGGGCTACACCGAAGCTTTGACCGACTCCGACGGCGGCCACCACGGCACCAGCCTCGGCCGACTGTTGACCAGCGAGTCGGATCGGCTGAATGAACGCAACCGGCGTCGGGCGAAGCTGCGCTCGATGGCGAACACCGCCGCCTTGCGGCGTGACCACGCGAAAGCGCACCGGATCAGGTCTCACAACCTCGGCGCTGTGAAACGGGACCGGCAGGCGGCTCGCCACCGCGCGCGGGTACGCACGGAGATCTTCACTGCCGTGCATCGGGTCGTGGACAAGGCAGCGGCCGTGGTTGCCGAAGATCTGACCAAGCGCTTCGCCGGGCGTAAGACGCTCGGCAAGAACGTGAATCGGCGCCTCGCCGGGTGGACCAAAGGAGTCACCGCGGAGGCGCTAGCGAACGTGTCGGAGCGCAGAGGTTCTGCGCTCGTGCACGTCAACGCCGCCTACACCTCACAAGCCTGTCATCGCTGCGGCCGGCTCGGCCGACGCAGCGGGGACGGGCTTCACTGCACCTCGTGCGGGGTGGTGTGGCAGGCCGACGCGAACGCCGCGATCAACATCCTGCACCGAGCCGGCGACCCCGACATCGCCCTGCACACCCCACACCACATGGTGAAGCAGATCCTGCAGGACAGGACCGATCGCCACCGGACCAGACTGCCGGTCCAGGACTCCAGCCCAGCCACCACCGGGCGGAGAGCGAACTATCCGAACCGCTCAGCAATGAGCAACAAGTAGGAAGCAGTACGAGATGCACCAGCCCGTTCGTGCCGCCCGCGGCACCGCACGCACCGCGAAGGGGTGGCCGCAGGAGGCCGCGCTGCGGATGCTGATGAACAACCTCGACCCGGAGGTGGCCGAGCGCCCCGAGGACCTGGTGGTCTACGGCGGCACCGGCAAGGCGGCCCGGGACTGGCCGTCGTACCACGCGCTGGTCCGCACGCTGACCGAGCTGCGCGACGACGAGACCATGCTGGTGCAGTCCGGCCGCCCGGTCGGCGTGATGCGGACCCACGAGTGGGCGCCCCGGGTGCTGCTGGCCAACTCGAACCTGGTCGGCGACTGGGCCACCTGGCCGGAGTTCCGCCGGCTGGAGGCGCTCGGCCTGACCATGTACGGGCAGATGACCGCCGGCTCCTGGATCTACATCGGCACCCAGGGCATCCTCCAGGGCACCTACGAGACGTTCGCGGCGGTGGCCGAGAAGCGGTTCGGCGGCTCCCTGGCCGGGACGCTGACGCTGACCGCCGGCTGCGGCGGCATGGGCGGGGCGCAGCCCCTGGCGGTCACCATGAACGGCGGCGCCTGCCTGATCGTCGACGTGGACCGCAGCCGGCTGGAGCGCCGGGCGCACGACCGCTACCTGGACGAGATCGCCGACTCGCTGGACGACGCGGTCGAGCGGGCGCTCGCCGCCCGGCGGGACCGGCGGGCGCTCAGCGTCGGCGTGGTCGGCAACGCCGCCACGGTCTTCCCGGAACTGCTGCGCCGGGGCGTCGCCATCGACATCGTCACCGACCAGACCAGCGCGCACGACCCGCTGTCGTACCTGCCGGAGGGGGTGGAGCTGGCCGACGCCCGGGACTACGCGGCGACCAAGCCGGCCGAGTTCACCGACCGGGCGCGTGCCTCGATGGCCAGGCACGTCGAGGCGATGGTCGGCTTCCTCGACGCCGGCGCCGAGGTCTTCGACTACGGCAACTCGATCCGGGGCGAGGCGAAGCTCGGCGGGTACGAGCGGGCCTTCGACTTCCCCGGCTTCGTGCCGGCGTACATCCGGCCGCTGTTCTGCGAGGGCAGGGGCCCGTTCCGCTGGGCGGCGCTCTCCGGCGACCCGAAGGACATCGCGGCCACCGACCGGGCCATCCTCGACCTGTTCCCGGAGAACGAGTCGCTGGCCCGGTGGATCCGGATGGCCGGCGAGCGGGTCGCCTTCCAGGGCCTGCCGGCCCGGATCTGCTGGCTGGGCTACGGCGAGCGGGACAAGGCCGGGGTCCGGTTCAACGAGATGGTCGCCTCGGGCGAGCTGAGCGCGCCCGTGGTGATCGGCCGGGACCACCTGGACTGCGGCAGCGTGGCCAGCCCCTACCGGGAGACCGAGTCGATGGCCGACGGTTCCGACGCGATCGCCGACTGGCCGCTGCTCAACGCGCTGGTCAACACCGCGAGCGGGGCGTCCTGGGTGTCGATCCACCACGGCGGTGGGGTCGGCATCGGCCGGTCCATCCACGCCGGGCAGGTCTGCGTGGCCGACGGCACCGCCCTGGCCGGGCAGAAGATCGAGCGGGTGCTCACCAACGACCCGGCCATGGGCGTCATCCGGCACGTCGACGCCGGCTACGACGACGCCCGCGAGGTCGCCGCGCGTACCGGCGTCCGGGTCCCCATGGCGGAGGGCACGGCGTGAGCGATCTCGCCGTCCGGTTCCGCAAGCTGTGGGACGAGCTCGCCCCCGTGGGGCGGGACGCGGGCAGCGGCGGCTACCTGCGCTACGCGCTCACCGAGCCGGAGCTCACGCTGCGCGGCTGGTTCCGCGAGCAGGCCGGGCAGCGCGGCATGCCGGTCACCGAGGACGGCAACGGCAACCTGTTCGCCTGGTGGGGCGACCCGGCGGCCGGGGACGCCGTGCTCACCGGCAGCCACTTCGACTCGGTGCCGCACGGCGGGGCGTACGACGGGCCGCTCGGCATCGTCAGCGCGTTCCTGGCCGTGGACGAGCTGCGGGCCGCCGGGTCCGCCCCGGTCCGGCCGGTGGCGGTGGCCGCGTTCGTCGAGGAGGAGGGCGGCCGGTTCGGCGTACCCTGCCTGGGGTCGCGGCTGCTCACCGGGGAGATCACGGTGGAGCGCGCGGCCGGGCTCCGTGACGCGGCGGGGGTGAGCTTCGCCGAGGCGCTGGGCGACCGGCCGGCGGGCGCCGACCCCGGCCTGCTCGGCCGCTTCGCGACCTTCGTGGAGCTGCACGTCGAGCAGGGCCGCGCGCTGGTCGACCTCGGCGCGCCGGTCGCGGTGGCCAGCGCCATCTGGCCGCACGGCCGCTGGCGCTTCGACTTCGCTGGCGAGGGCAACCACGCGGGTACGACCCGGATGGCCGACCGCCGCGACCCGATGCTCACCTACGCCTTCACCGTGCTCGCGGCAAACAAGGAGGCCCGGCTGCGCGACGCGCACGCCACCGTGGGCCGGGTGGCCGTCGAACCGAACGCCACCAACGCCGTCCCGTCCCGGGTGACCGGCTGGCTGGACGCCCGGGCGGCCGAGCCGGAGACGCTGGACGGCCTGGTCGAGGCGGTCCGGGCCAAGGCCGCCGAGCGGGCGCGGCGCGACGGCACCGAGCTGACCTGCACCCAGGAGTCGGCCACCCCGCTGGTGGCGTTCGACGGCGGGCTGGCCGGCCGGCTGGCCGCGCTGCTCGGCGCGCCGGTGCTGCCCACCGGGGCCGGGCACGACGCCGGGGTGCTGGCCGCGCACCTGCCGACCGCGATGCTCTTCGTGCGGAACCCGACCGGGGTGTCGCACTCCCCCGCGGAGTCGGCCACCGACGCCGACTGCGCCGCCGGGGTGGCCGCCCTGGCCCGAGTGCTGGAGGAGCTGGCATGCCGCTGACCCGCTGGCTGGCCGAGTACGCCTGGCTGCCCGACCACGCCGAGCCCACCCCCGACGTGCTGATCGAGGCCGAGGCCGGCCGGGTCACCGCGGTCACCCCGCTGGTCGGCGGTGGCGCGCCCGCCGCCGGGGTCGAGGTGCTGGGCGACGCGGTACGCCTGCCCGGGCTCACCCTGCCCGGCCTGGCCAACGCCCACTCGCACGCCTTTCACCGGGCGCTGCGCGGGCGTACCCACGGCGGGCGCGGCGACTTCTGGAGCTGGCGGGACGTCATGTACGACGTCGCCGCCCGGCTCGACCCCGACTCCTACCTGGCCCTGGCGCGGGCCGCGTACGCCGAGATGGCCCTCGCCGGGATCACCTGCGTCGGTGAGTTCCACTACCTGCACCACGGCCCGGAGGGCAGGCCGTACGCCGACCCGAACGCGATGTCGGCCGCGCTGGTCGAGGCCGCCGCGCACGCCGGGATCCGGCTCACGCTGCTGGACACCGCGTACCTGACCGCGAGCGTGGACGGCGCGGAACTGGCCGGGACGCAGCGCCGGTTCGGCGACGGCGACGCGCTGCGCTGGGCGGAGCGGGTCGACGCGTTCCGCCCCGAGAACGACCACGCGCGGGTCGGCGCGGCGATCCACTCGGTCCGCGCCGTGCCTGCCGAGCAGCTCGCCACCGTGGCCGGCTGGGCCGACCGCAACGGCGTGCCGCTGCACGTACACCTCTCCGAGCAGCCGACCGAGAACGACGCCTGCCGGGCCGTGCACGGCTGCAGCCCGACCCGACTGCTGGCCGACCACGGGGTGCTGGGCCCGCACACCACGGCGGTGCACGCCACCCACCCGACCAGCGCCGACGTCGCCCTGCTCGGGGAGAGCCGGACCGGGGTGTGCCTCTGCCCCACCACCGAGCGGGACCTGGCCGACGGGATCGGGCCGGCCCGGCGGATGTTTGACGCGGGCAGCCCGCTCAGCCTGGGCAGCGACAGCCACGCCGTGGTCGACCTCTTCGAGGAGGCCCGCGCCGTGGAGCTGGACGAGCGGCTGCGCACCCGCCGGCGGGGGCACTTCGCCGCTGCCGAGCTGGTCGGCGCGGCCACCGCCGCCGGGCACGCCGCGCTCGGCTGGGGCGACGCCGGCCGGCTGTCCGTCGGCGACCGGGCCGACCTCGTGACGGTACGGCTGGACAGCGCCCGGACCGCCGGGGTGCCGCCGGTCGGCGCGTTCTTCGCGGCCACCGCCGCCGACGTGACGCACGTGGTGGTCGACGGGCGGACGGTGGTGGCCGACGGCCGGCACCTGACCGTGGACGTGCCGGCCGAACTGCACTCGGCCATCGCGGAGGTGACCTCGTGAGGGGCAGCCTGCTGGTCGACAACATCGGGGAGCTGGTCACCAACGACATCGGCGGCGAGGGCGGGCCGCTGGGTATCCGCAACTTCCACGGCGCGCCGCTCGGGTTCGCCGCCGACTACCTGGCCATCGCCGCGTCCGAGGTGGGCGCGATCGCCGAGCGGCGGGTGGACCGGCTGCTCGACGTCACCCGCTCCCGGGAGCTGCCGGCGTTCCTCTCCCCCGACGCCGGGGTCAACTCCGGCCTGATGATCGCCCAGTACACGGCGGCCGGGATCGTCGCGGAGAACCGCCGGCTGGCCGCCCCCGCCTCGGTCGACTCGCTGCCCACCAGCGGCATGCAGGAGGACCACGTCTCGATGGGCTGGGCGGCGACCAAGAAGCTGCGCACCGTGCTGGACAACCTGACCAGCCTGCTCGCGGTGGAACTCCTGGCCGCCGTACGCGGGCTCCAGCTCCGCGCCCCGCTGACCCCGTCGCCGGCCGGCCGGGCCGCGCTGGCCGCGCTCGGCGAGGCGATCGGCGAGCCGGGCCCGGACGTGTTCCTCGCCCCGCTCATGGAGGCGGCGCGGGAGGTCGTCCGCAGCCCCGAACTGCGTGCCGCGATCGAGCGCGAGGTCGGCCCGCTGGGGTGACTCTGGCGGCGTCGCCTCATCCGTACGCCGGGACGTGGGCCAAGAGCGCGACCACGTCCCGGCCCGGGCTGTCGGGATCCCCTCCCCGCCGGCCGCCGCTCTCCGACCTCGGGGCGACCCCCGCCGGTCAGGCGGCCGGAGGGAGCACCTTGGCGACCAGCTTGGCCAGCTCGCGCAGCGCCTTGCCGCGGTGGCTGACCGCGTCCTTCTCCTCCGGGGTCAGCTCCGCGTTGGTGCGCTCCTGCCCGTCGCCGAGGAAGATCGGGTCGTAGCCGAAGCCGCCGTCGCCGCGCGGGGCGCGCAGCAGCCGGCCGGACTGCCGGCCGTCGACCAGGTGCTCCTTGCCGCTGGGCAGCACCAGCGCCACCGTGCAGACGAAGGCGGCGCCCCGGTGCTCGTCCGGCAGGTCGGCGATCTGGTCCAGCACGAGCTGGAGGTTTGCCCGGTCGTCGCCGTGCGCGCCGGCCCAGCGGGCGCTGAACACGCCCGGCATGCCGTTGAGCGCGTCCACCGCCAGCCCGGAGTCGTCGGCGATGGTCGGCAGGCCGGTACGCCGGCAGCCCTCCCGGGCCTTGATCAGCGCGTTCTCGCCGAAGGTCAGGCCGGACTCGGGCAGCTCCGGGTACTCCTCGACGTCGTCGAGGCCGAGCAGGGCGATCCGGTGGGCGCCGAGCGCGCCGTCGAGGATCCGCTGGAGCTCGACGAGCTTCTTCCGGTTGCGGGTGGCCAGGAGCACCGTGTTCATCAGTTCAGCGCCCTTCCGCTGCGCGTCGGCCAGGTTCATCAGTTCAGCGCCTTCCGCTGCGCGTCGGCCAGTTCCAGGCAGCCCGCCACGCCCAGGTCGAGCAGGGCGTCCAGCTGCTCCCGGGCGAAGACGCCGGCCTCGCCCGTCCCCTGCACCTCGACGAAGTCACCCGTCCCGGTGCAGACCACGTTCATGTCCACCTCGGCCGCGACGTCCTCCTCGTAGCAGAGGTCGAGCCGCGGCTCGCCGGCGATGATGCCGACGCTGACCGCCGCCACCGACCGGTGCATCACCTTCTCGACCTTGCCCGCCAGGGCCTTGCGCTCGGCGAGCCAGGTCACCGCGTCGTGCAGCGCCACGTACGCCCCCGTGATGGCGGCCGTCCGGGTGCCGCCGTCGGCTTGGAGCACGTCGCAGTCGAGCACCACCGAGTTCTCGCCCAGCGCCTTGAGGTCGACGCAGGCCCGCAGGCTGCGGCCGATCAGCCGGGAGATCTCGTGGGTCCGGCCGCCGACCCTGCCCTTGACGCTCTCCCGGTCGGAGCGGGTGTTGGTGGCCCGGGGCAGCATCGCGTACTCGGCGGTCACCCAGCCGAGCCCGGAGCCCTTGCGCCAGCGGGGCACGCCCTCGGTAACGCTGGCCGTGCAGAGCACCCGGGTCGCCCCGAACTCGACGAGCACGGAGCCTTCCGGGTGGGTGCTCCAGCCCCGGGTCAGGGTCACCGGTCGGAGTTGGTCGGGCCGCCGCCCGTCAGGTCGCGCCATGCCTGCACCCTATGCGGTGCCGTGATCGAACCGGCCCGCGGTCTCCCAACGGTGGCCCGCGACGGTCACGGTCGGCACGCCTGACCGCCCCGCGGAACAGATCACGCTCGGCGACAGCGGTGCCGTCCCGGCGGGTGTCCCTGACCGCCTTTGCTCTGCCGCCACGGACGCACCAGCTACCGAACGTCATGAGCCTCGGCGGCGCCCCATCGGGACGGCGATCGGCAAGCCGCAGCTCTACGCCCTGCTGCGTGGATGGCTGCAGAGCAAAGGCTGGTGCTGGCGACCTGTTGCCGGGACCAAGCCAGACACGGAGTGTCACAGGACGCTTCCGTACGATGCGTAATCGGGACTCGCGCCGCCGGCTGCGACCGACGGAAATGGTGCGGGCCGACCGGCGTGGTCAGACCTCGTAGGAGGCGCCGGCCCGGACCACCTCGAGCGGCCCGGCGTACGCACCGGCCGCCGACTCCACGGTGTGCGACTCGCTGCCCCAGGCGGGGACGAGATGGGTGAGCAGCAGCCGGCCCACCCCCGCCTTGGTGGCCGCCTCGCCGGCCTCCCGGCCGGTCAGGTGCAGGTCCGGCGGGTTCTCCACCCCGTCGAGGTAGCTGGCCTCGCAGAGGAACAGGTCGGCGCTCTGGGCCAGGCGCAGCAGCGCGTCGCAGGGCGCGGTGTCCGAGGAGTAGCAGAACACCCGGCCGCCGTGCTCCAGCCGCACCCCGTACGTCTCGACCGGGTGGTTCATCTGGTCGACGGTGACGGTGAACGGGCCGATCGGGAAGGTGCCCGGCTGGAGGCCGTAGAACTGGTAGACGTCCTCGACCGTGCTGTCCTCCTGCCCGTACGCGCTGGCCAGCCGGTCCGGCGCGCCGGAGGGGGCGTACATCGGCAGGGGCGGGTACGGGCCGTCCGGGGCGTACCGGCGCACCACCACGTAGCTGACCGCGTCGAGCATGTGGTCGCAGTGCAGGTGGGTGAGGAGGATGGCGTCCGGGGCGTGCAGCCCGACGTAGCGCTGGAGGGTGGAGAGCGATCCCGAGCCGAAGTCGATCAGGAGCCGGAACCCGTCGGCCTCCAGGAGGTAGGCGGAGCAGGGGGACTCGGGCCCGGGAAAGCTGCCGGCGCAGCCGAGAACGGTCAGTCGCATCCGGTCGCCTCGATCTCACGCTCGGTAGTCGACACGCCGGCGGTCCCCCCGCCGATGATCTCTACCGACGCGTTCGCCACGCTGCGCAGCCTACGCGTCGGCCCGGTCGGCCAAGAATCATCTACCGGAAGTTGTCATCAACGTGACACCCGTACGCGTCCGGTCCCGCGAGGTAACGGTCGGTTCGGCCAGCGGCGTACGCGGACCGAACCGACCGGCGGGCCGTCAGGCCCAGAGCTGCCCCTCCAGGGCGTCCTCGGCGTCCGCGAGGGTGCCGCCGTACGCCCCGGTCGACAGGTACTTCCAGCCGCCGTCGGCGACCACGAAGGCCACATCGGCGCGACGGCCGTCGCGGACCGCCTCGTGTGCCACCGCGAGGGCGGCGTGCAGGATCGCCCCTGTGGAGAAGCCGGCGAAGATCCCCTCCACCTCGACGAGCTGCCGGGTCCGCAGCACCGCGTCCCGGGTGCCCACCGAGAAGCGCCGGGAGAGCACCGTCGCGTCATACAGCTCGGGCACGTAGCCCTCGTCGATGTTGCGCAGCCCGTAGACCAGCTCGCCGTAGCGGGGCTCGGCGGCGACGACCTGGATGCCGTCGACCTTCTCCCGCAGGTAGCGTCCGGTGCCCATCAGGGTGCCGGTGGTGCCCAGGCCGGCCACGAAGTGGGTGATGGAAGGCAGGTCGTGCAGCAGCTCCGGCCCGGTCGTCTCGTAGTGCGCCCGGGCGTTCGCCTCGTTGCCGTACTGGTAGAGCATCACCCAGTCCGGGTGCTCGGCGGCGATCTGCTTGGCGGTGGCGACGGCCTGGTTCGAGCCGCCCGCGGCCGGCGAGAAGATGATCTCAGCGCCGTACATCCGGAGCAGCTGGACCCGCTCGGTGGAGACGTTCTCCGGCATCACACAGACCAGCCGGTAGCCGCGCAGCTTGGCCACCATGGCCAGCGAGATGCCGGTGTTGCCGCTGGTCGGCTCCAGGATGGTGTCGCCGGGGCGGAGCCGGCCGGACTCCTCGGCCGAGCGGACCATGAACAGGGCCGCCCGGTCCTTGATGCTGCCCGTCGGGTTCCGGTCCTCCAGCTTGGCCCAGAGCCGCACCGGCGGTGCCCCGTCGGGCACCGTCGGCGAGAGCCGGGGCAGCCCGACCAGGGGCGTGCCGCCGCAGGCGTCGAGCAGGCTGTCGTACCGCGCCATGCCGCCGACCGCCCTCAGCGGGCGGCGACGGCCGCGCGGTGACCGGCGGTCGCGGCAGCGGCGGCACTGTGCTGCGCGATCGCCGCTGCCGCGGCGAAGCCGAACGCGCCGCCGGCCACGGCCGGCAGGATGGTGACGCTGTCGCCGTCGTTGAGCTTGGCGTCGAGCGCGCCGAGGAACCGGACGTCCTCGTCGTTGACGTAGACGTTGACGAACCGGTGCAGCGCGCCGGCGTCGGTGACCAGCCGGGCCCGCAGGCCGCCGTGCCGGGAGTCCAGGTCGGCGAGCAGGTCGCCCAGGGTGTCGCCGCTGCCCTCGACGACCTTCGCGCCGCCGGTGTAGCTGCGCAGGATGGTGGGGATGCGAACCTCGATGGCCATGATGTCTCGTGCTCCTTGTTCGGGTGCTGCCAGGTGACGGGAGGAAGAAAGGGTGTGCCGGCGCTGAGAGATCAGCGGTCGGAACACTCGTAGTCGACCGTCGCCGGGCTCTGCCCGAACATGTAGGACTGGACGGCGTGCGGGTCCACGGCAGCCACGATCTCAACCGGCTCCTCGGTGACCACGCCGTCGACGATCCGGAAGGAGCGGATCTCCTCGGTGTCGGGCTCGCGGGTCGAGACGAGCAGGTAGTGCGCTCCCGGCTCCCCGGCGAAGGAGATGTCCGTGCGGGACGGGTAGGCCTCCGTCGCGGTGTGCGAGTGGTAGATGACGACCGGCTCCTCGTCGCGGTCGTCCATCTCGCGCCACAGCCGCAACTGCTCCATCGAGTCGAACTCATAGAAGGTCATGGAGCGGGCGGCGTTCGCCATCGGGATGTGCCGGGTCGGGGTGTCGCTGCCGGCGGGACCGGCGACCACGCCGCACGCCTCGTCCGGGTGGTCCCGGCGCGCGTGGGCCACGATCGCGTCAATGATCGACCGGTCGATGCTCAGCACACCGCCCAGCCTAGCGCCTGGCGGTCCCGGGCGGCGAGGTGGTGACCGTCACGGCTCAGTCGATCAGAGCGTTGAGCAGGGACTCCTGCAGATATCCCAGGTACGCGTAGACCGATAGTTGGAACACGCGGGACGAGGTGGGGTCCTCGGCGACCGCGTCGTCCAGCTCCTCGCCCAGGTCGGTGCCGTCCTTGATCTCCAACCGGACGCCCATGGCCAGCCGGGCGTCGTTGAGGGCGCGCAGCCACGCCTCGGCGGCCTCCGCGTCCAACCGCACCTCGCCGCCGGCCTCGCCGTCGGGCAGCGCGGCGAGGATCGCCCCGGCCTGGTCGATCTTGGCGGTCTTGAGGTCACCCTCGGTGTAGCGGCGGAACTCCGCGCTGCCCGTCGCGTCGTCCGGGTAGACCTCGGGGAAGAGCCGGCCGACCACCGGGTCGCCGTGGTCGAAGCCGTCGGTGAGCAGGCCGACCACCTCGGAGGCGACCTTGCGCAGCACCCGGACCTCGTCCACCGCGAAGGTGGCCACGTAGCGGTCGCCCTGGTGACGGAACATGCTCATGACCGGTCCACCGTCGCCCAGAGGCCGTACGCGTGCAGCTGCGACGCGTCGTGCTCCATCCGCTCCCGGGCGCCACTGGAGACGACCGCCTTGCCCTTGTGGTGCACGTCCAACATGAGCCGCTCGGCCTTCTCCCGGCTGTATCCGAAGAGCTTCTGGAACACCCAGGTCACGTACGTCATGAGGTTGACCGGATCGTCCCAGACGATGGTCACCCAAGGCCGGTCGGAGACCGGCACCTCTTCGGTGTCCGGCGTCTCGACCGGCGCAACCTGTGGAGCCGCCATGCCCCCCATCGTGCCACCGGATCCGGGGAACCGATGAACCGGAACGGCGCGGCGGTCGGGATCACCCGCCCGGACCGCGTACGACGGCCCGGGCGGCCGTGCGGCGGCCCCCGCCTCAGGCGAGCAGGATGCCGTGGTCGACAGCATCGGTGAGGCCCGCCGTTGAGGGCCACCCCGACGGGCGGGAGCGCCTCGTCGCGCTCCGCGCCCGGACAGCCGGCCAGCGCGTCGAGCGCGCCGGCGCCGGCCAGCCCGGCCACCCCGGCCGTGCTGGTGACCAGGAGCACGCGGTCCAGCTCCCGGCCGTCCGGGTGGTCGGCCAGGCCCCAGCGGACGGCGTGCACGATCCGGCGGCGCACCCCCTCGGCGAGCGGCGCGCCGAAGACCCGGGCGGCCGCGTCGTCGACGATGCCCCGGACCGCCTCGTCGCACTGGGCGGTGGCGAGCAGGGACAGCGCCTCCATCTCGCGGTCGAGCAGTTGCGGCAGGCCGGCGCAGCCGACCCCGAAGACGATCTCCTTCACCACCCGGAGGTGGATGTTGGCCAACTCCAGGGCGACGTGCTGGCGGATCCGCTGGGCGCAGGAGCGCGCCTGACGGTCGATCCGCTCGGTGAGGTCGGCCGGCTCGACGCCGGCCACCACGGGCACCCGGCCGTGCGCGCCGGGCGGCTCCGGCGGGCGGGAGCTGCCCCGGCGCAGCCCTTCGTCGGCGGCCCAGCCGACCAGCG
>NZ_MUYZ01000161.1:0-15040 GCF_003013775.1 Micromonospora sp. MH33 | reverse complement strand
CCGAAGGTCGGCGCCCGGCCGGCCGGCAAGCGCCCCAGCGGCGCCCGGGGCGGGCGCCCCGCCGGCGGCGGGGGCAACCGGCCCGGTGGCGCGAAGCGCCGCTGACCGCACACCCGGTAGGGATCGACCGGACGGCGTCCGCCATGCTGTGAAAGCGGCATGACGGACGCCGCCGTCGTTCGAGAGGACATGGGACGTACCGTGACGGAGACCCACACCACCGGGGTACGGGGAGACAGCGGCCCGGAGGTCGCCCGACTGGTCGCCAGCCGGGTGCTGGACGTGCCGGACTTCCCGAAGCCCGGGGTCATGTTCAAGGACCTGATGCCGCTCTTCGCCGACGGCACTGCCTTCCGTGAGGTGATCGACGGGATCATCGCGTACCACGGGCGGGACTCGTTCGACGCGGTGGTCGGCATCGAGGCGCGCGGGTTCGTGCTGGCCGCGGCCGTCGCGTACGCCACCGGGGTGGGCGTGGTGCCGGTGCGCAAGGCCGGCAAGCTGCCCCGGGCCACCCACTCGGCCTCCTACGCGCTGGAATACGGCGAGGCGACGCTGGAGGTGCACCAGGACGCCTTCACCGCCGGCCACCGGGTTCTCGTCCTGGACGACGTGCTCGCCACCGGCGGCACCGCCGAGGCCACCCTCGACCTGGTGGAGCGGGCCGGCGGCACGGTGGCCGGCTTCACGGTGCTCATGGAGTTGGGCTTCCTCAAGGGGCGGGAGCGGCTCGCCCCGCGTCCGGTCCATGCCCTGCTGACCGTTTGATCCATCCGAGCCGTCGGGCCGACCCGGCGGGGTCCGTCCGGCGGAGCGGCGGCGTACCCTGCGTACGGGTAGCATTGCCCTTTGCTTGACCGGGCGGGTGACCGTCCGGCGGTGCGGGGCCGCCGGGGCCGCGAGGCCCCCGGTGACCGGCGCGGAACAACTCCGGCCCCTCGGCCGGTTGGACAGGATGTCGGCCGGACGGCCGGCGCATCCCGGCGAGCGGTGAGGAGGCCGGTGTCCCACGATGTCGTCCCTCCGGTGGAGGGCACGGTGCACCCGACAGGCGACGCGGACGGCTCGGTGACCGAGCGGAGCGGCGGCAACCCGCCGGCCCGGGTGACCGGCTCCGGCAGTGGGCCCGACGGGCAGGCGGACGGCGGCGCGGTCGTGGTGCCGTTCCCGACCGACGCGGCGGCGGACCCCTCGCCCGGCGGCGGCTTCGCCCTCTCCAACGCGCCGACCGGCCGGAGGGTGCGCGCCCGGCTGGCCCGGTTCAACGCGCCCTGGCAGACCTCGCAGGTCAGCGAGGTGCTGGAGCCGCTGATCGCCACCCACCGCGAGAACCACCCCAAGGCCGACGCCCGGCTGCTCCAGCGCGCCTTCGACACGGCCGCGCGCTGGCACTCGGGTCAGTACCGCAAGTCCGGTGACCCCTACATCACCCACCCGCTCGCGGTGGCGACCATCCTGGCCAACCTGGGTATGGACACCACCACGCTGGTCGCGGCGCTGCTGCACGACACGATCGAGGACACCGAATACACCCTCGACCAGATGCGCGCCGACTTCGGCGGCGAGGTGGCCCTGCTGGTCGACGGCGTCACCAAGCTCGACAAGGTCAAGCTGGGCGACGCGGCCAAGGCGGAGACGATCCGCAAGATGGTCGTGGCCATGGCCAAGGACCCGCGGGTCCTGGTGATCAAGCTGGCCGACCGGCTGCACAACATGCGTACCCTGACCTTCCTGCCCCGCCCCAAGCAGGAGCAGAAGGCCAAGGAGACGCTGGAGATCCTCGCCCCGCTGGCCCACCGCCTCGGTATGAACACCATCAAGTGGGAGCTGGAGGATCTCGCCTTCGGCACCCTGTTCCCGAAGCGGTTCGAGGAGATCAACCGGCTGATCGGCGAGCACCAGCCGCAGCGCGAGGCGCTGCTGCGCCAGGTGACCCAGAAGGTGTCCACCGACCTGAAGGCCGCCAAGATCAAGGCGGAGACCACCGGCCGGCCGAAGCACCTCTACTCGATCTACCAGAAGATGATCGTGCGGGGGCGCGACTTCAACGACATCTACGACCTGGTCGGGGTGCGGATCCTGGTCGACACGGTGCGGGACTGCTACGCGGCGCTGGGCGTCATCCACGCCAACTGGCAGCCGGTGCCGGGCCGGTTCAAGGACTACATCGCCATGCCCAAGTTCAACATGTACCAGTCGTTGCACACGACGGTCATCGGGCCCACCGGCAAGCCGGTGGAGATGCAGATCCGCACCTACGCGATGCACCGCACGGCCGAGTTCGGCATCGCCGCGCACTGGAAGTACAAGGAGCACAAGGGCACCCCGGTGGTCGGCCCGCCGGCGCACATCGACGAGATGACCTGGCTGCGCCAGCTGCTGGACTGGCAGCGCGAGGCGGCCGACCCGAGCGAGTTCCTCGACGCGCTCCGGTTCGACCTGTCCAGCCAGGAGGTGTACGTCTTCACCCCGAAGGGTGACGTCATCCCGCTGCCGACCGGGTCGACGCCGGTGGACTTCGCGTACGCGGTGCACACCGAGGTCGGGCACAAGTGCATCGGCGCCCGGGTCAACGGCAAGCTGGTGCCGCTGGAGTCGACGCTCTCCAACGGCGACGTGATCGAGATCTTCACCTCGAAGTCCGACACGGCCGGCCCGACGCAGGACTGGCTCGGCTTCGTCAAGAGCCCGCGCGCCCGCACCAAGATCCGCCAGTACTTCAACAAGGAGCGGCGGGAGGAGGCGATCGAGGCCGGCAAGGACTCGATCGTCAAGGCGATGCGCAAGCAGGGCATGCCGCTGCAGCGGATGCTCACCTCGGACGCGCTCATGGCGATCGCCCGGGACCTGCACCTGGCCGACGTGGCCTCGCTCTACGCGGCGGTCGGCGACAGCCAGGTCTCCGCCCAGTCGGTGGTGCAGAAGCTGATGGCCGCCTACGGCGGCGAGGAGGGCGCGGCGGAGGACATGGCCGAGACCGCCGTCGCTACCCGGCCGCCGCGCAGCCGGCAGAGCAGCGCCGACCCGGGCGTGGTGGTCCGGGGCGTCAGCGACGTCTGGATCAAGCTGGCCCGCTGCTGCACCCCGGTGCCGCCGGACGCGGTGTTCGGCTTCGTCACCCGCTCCGGCGGGGTGAGCGTGCACCGGGACGACTGCGCCAACGCCGAGGACCTGCGGGCGCAGAGCGAGCGGGTGGTCGAGGTGAGCTGGAAGCTCACCTCCGCCTCGACCTTCCTGGTGGCCATCCAGGTGGAGGCCCTCGATCGGCACAAGCTGCTGGCCGACGTCACCCGGGTGCTCTCCGAAGAGCGGGTCAACATCCTCTCCGCGACCGTCACCACCACCCGGGACCGGGTGGCGGTGAGCCGGTTCAGCTTCGAGATGGCGGACCCGAAGCACCTGGGGCACCTGCTGGCCGCGGTTCGCAAGGTCGACGGCGTCTTCGACGCCTACCGGGTCACCTCGGGCGCCTGAGCCGGCCCCGAACACGGAAAAAGCGCCCGCCGGCGGTCAGCCGGCGGGCGCTTTCGCGCCGTACAAGCGGGGGTCAGCCGCCCTGGATGTCGCTCATGCTGAGCTTGTTGATGACGATCTCCTTCTTCGGGTGACCGCCACCGGCCTGCTGGGCGAAGGCGCCGTCGTCACCGGCCGCGGCGACCTGCTTCACCAGGTCCATGCCGCCGGTGATCGTGCCCAGCACGGTGTAGTTCGGGTCGAGCTGGGAGTCGCCGTACACGATGAAGAACTGGCTGCCGGTGCTGCCCTGCTGGCCGGAGTTGGCCATCGCGATGACGCCCTCCGGGTAGGGGGGCCGCTTGTCGGTGGGCAGATTCTCCTCGGCCAGGTTGTAGCTCGGGCCGCCGGTGCCGTCGGTCTCCCGCCAGCCCTTGCCGGACGCGCTCGGGTCGCCGCACTGGAGCACCTTGATGCCCTCGGTGACGAGCCGGTGGCATTTGGTGTTGTCGAAGAAGCCCTTGCTGGCCAGGTGGGTGAAGCTGCCCGCCGTGCAGGGCACCTTGGCGCGGTCGATCTTGGCGGTGATCGGGCCCAGGTTGGTGTCGATCGTCATGGTCTGGGTGCCCTTGTTGGCCTGCTGCGTCGTGGGCAGCCCGACGTCCTTGATCTGCTTCGAGCGCCCCTCCTTGGGGACCTCGGTGAACGCGCACTGGGAGAACCCGTCGCCGCCGGCGGTGTTCTGCTTCTTGTCGTCACCGCCGAGCGAGGTGGCGAGCCAGACGGTGCCGGCCACGACGAGCACCAGCACGGCCGCGGCGCCGACGATGGCCTGGGTCTGCCGGCGCTTGCGGGCCTTGGCGGCGCGCTCGGCCATCTCCCGCTCGAGGCGGGCCCGCGCCGCCGCGCGTTGCCGCTCTCTCGTGGACGTCACGGTCACTCCTCACATGCTTCTCGGGTACGGCGGTGCTCGCCGCTGCTCAGGGTGGGGCGGGCCGGGTCAGCCGGCGCTGGGGCTCGCCGCCGGCGCGCTCGTGGCGGCCGGCGCGGCGTTCGGCTCGCCGACGGTGAGGCTCTGGATCACCACGTCCGTCTTCGGCTTGACCTTGGCCCCGCTCCCATTGTCCACGGTCGGCAGGGCACCGATCTTCTCGACCACGTCGAGGCCGCCGGTGACCTTGCCGACGACGGTGTAGCCCGGGGTGGGCGGGTTGAAGTCCTTGAAGAAAATCAGGAACTGGCTGCCGTTGCTGCCGGGCGGGTTGCCGATCATGGCGACCGTGCCCTTCGGATACGCCGGGGGCTGCGCCGGCGCCGGCGACGCGGAGGGGCTGGCCTCCGGCGCGGTGGGGACGTTCTCGTTGTAGAACGAGTAGGCCGGGCCGCCGATGCCGCTGCCGCTCGGGTCGCCGCAGCGCAGCGCCCCCTCGGTGGTGATCTCGTGGCACTTGGTGTTGTCGTAGAACGACTTGCCGGCCAGGAACGAGATGCTCGCCGCGCCGCACGGGGCGGCGGCCAGGTCCAGGTCGGCGGTGATCGGGCCGCCCTGGTTGGTGGTGACCGTCATGGTGCGGGTGCCGGCGGTGGGCAGGCCGGTGGTGGGCGGGGTGCCCACGTCCTTGAGGTTGGTGTTGGCCGTGGCGTCCTGCGGGGTCCAGAGGCAGGTGTCCTCGGTGGCCTGCTTCTTCGGCTCGGAGTCGAAGGCGCCGAGCGCCCAGGCCGAACCGACCACGATCAGCGCGAGCACCACGGCGGCGCCGACACCGGCCTGGATCTGCCGGCGGCGCTTCGCGGCCGCGGCCCGCCGGGCGAGCTGCCGGTCGAGCTTGGCCCGCGCCAGTTTGCGCTGCCGGTCCCTGCTGGAAGCCACCCGTGCTCCCCTCCCTCTACCCTGGTTCTGGCCGGCGCCGGGCGCTGCCCGCCCGTCCGCTGGGAGGGTGCGCCACGCCACACGCCCGCCAGAGTGTACGGGTACCGGCTGGGAATGTGGTGTACGAGGTCCGGCCTCGGCTTATCGGGCGTTGTCACTGTGCCCGGCGGGGCCCCTGGGGCCGGTGGTCGGCGAAACCCGGTGGGCGGTGCGACTAGGCTGCTGACAGGGACGACGACCGGACGGAAGGGGAGCGGACGTGCTCGTGGCCGGCTTTCCCGCGGACGCCTTCGGCACCAACTGCTACGTGGTGGCGACCGCGCCGGGGGAGCAGTGCGTGGTGGTCGACCCCGGCATCGGGGTGCTCGACCGGCTCGACGCCGTGCTCGCCGAGCACCGCCTGCACCCGGCCGCCGTGCTGCTCACCCACGGCCACCTCGACCACACCTTCTCGGTGGCCCCGGTCTGCGGCGCGCGGGGCATCCCCGCCTACGTCCACCCGGAGGACCGGGAGCTGCTGGCCGACCCGGCCAAGGCGCTCTCGATGGACCTCACCCAGCTCTTCGGCGGGCGGCTGCCCTACGCCGAGCCGGAGGACGTGGCGGAGCTGACCGACGGCGCGACCCTGTCGCTGGCCGGGTTGGAGATCACCGTCGACCACGCCCCCGGCCATACCGGCGGGTCGGTGCTGTTCCGGATGCCCGGCGCCGGCTCGCCCTGGGAGGCCGAGCAGATCTGCCTCTCCGGTGACGTGCTCTTCGCCGGCTCGATCGGCCGCACCGACCTACCGGGCGGCAGCATGCCCCGCATGCTGGCCAGCCTCCGGGAGAAGGTCCTCCCGCTGGCCGACGACACGGTCGTCCTGCCCGGCCACGGCCCGCAGACCACCATCGGCCGCGAGCGCGCGACCAACCCGTACCTCGTCGAGGTGTCGGGGATCGGCGGCGCGCGCCCGGCGGCGCCGACCCGCGGCCTGTAGCCGCACCCACGACCTCCCCGCGCGGTACGCGCGGGACGCAAGGAGACTCTGCCGCGCAGCGCGCGGCTGCCAAGGGAGTACGCCATGAGCAAGCCCACGCCCATCTCCGGCTTCCCGGAGTGGACGCCCGCGCAGCGGATGATCGAGCAGTTCGTGCTCGACCGGATCCGCGCCACCTTCGAGCTGTACGGCTTCGCGCCGCTGGAGACCCGCTCGGTCGAGCCCCTCGACCAGCTGCTGCGCAAGGGGGAGACCTCGAAGGAGGTCTACGTGCTGCGCCGGCTCCAGGCCGACACCGACGGTCCGGCCGGCGACGACGCCCTCGGCCTGCACTTCGACCTGACCGTGCCGTTCGCCCGCTACGTGCTGGAGAACGCCGGCAAGCTGCAGTTCCCGTTCCGCCGCTACCAGATCCAGAAGGTGTGGCGGGGTGAGCGCCCGCAGGAGGGGCGCTACCGGGAGTTCCTCCAGGCCGACATCGACATCGTCGACCGGGACACCCTGCCGGCCCACTACGAGGCCGAGATGCCGCTGGTGATCGGCGACGCGCTGCGCTCGCTGCCGATCCCGCCGGTGCGGATCCAGGTGAACAACCGCAAGATCTGCGAGGGCTTCTACCGGGGCGTCGGGCTGACCGACCCGGAGGCGGCGCTGCGCGCGGTCGACAAGCTCGACAAGATCGGCCCGGCGAAGGTGGCCGAGCTGCTGGCGGAGACCGCCGGGGCGAGCGAGGCGCAGGCCAAGGCGTGCCTGTCGCTGGCCGAGATCTCCGCGCCGGACGCCTCGTTCGCCGACGCGGTCCGCGCCCTCGGGGTGACCGACCCGCTGCTGGACGAGGGCATCGCGGAGCTGACCGCCGTGGTGGAGACGGCCGCCGCGCACGCGCCGGGCCTCTGCGTGGCCGACCTGCGGATCGCCCGCGGCCTGGACTACTACACGGGCACCGTCTACGAGACGCAGATGATCGGTTACGAGCGGTTCGGCTCGGTCTGTTCCGGCGGCCGGTACGACAACCTGGCCAGCGCCGGCAACGCCCGCTTCCCCGGGGTGGGCATCTCCATCGGGGTGACCCGGCTGCTGGGCCTGCTCTTCGGCGCGGGCGCGCTGTCGGTCTCCCGGGACGTGCCGACCTGCGTGCTGGTCGCGGTGAGCGCCGAGGAGGAGCGGCCGGCCAGCAACCGGGTCGCCGAGGCGCTGCGCTCCCGGGGCATCCCGACCGAGGTGTCGCCGAGCGCGGCCAAGTTCGGCAAGCAGATCCGGTACGCCGAGCGGCGCGGCATCCCGTACGTCTGGTTCCCGGGGGCCGAGGGCGACGAGGTGAAGGACATTCGCTCGGGCGAGCAGGTGGCCGCCGCGGCGGGGGAGTGGACCCCGCCCCGGGCCGACCTGAAACCGCTGGTCGGACCCGCGACCGCTGGCGCCTGACGACGATTGGACCTACGGTAGCGTAAGTTACGCCACCGTAGGGAGATCGTTGTGACCGTGCTCAGCCAGACCGCTCTGCTCCGCGAGCTCGAACCCGTGGTCGAGAAGAACCTCGACCGGCACCTGTCGCTGGCCAAGGAGTGGTTCCCGCACGAGTACGTGCCGTGGAGCGAGGGGCGGACCTTCGACGGCCCGCTCGGCGGTGAGCCCTGGACGGAGGGCGACTCGACCCTGCCCGAGGTGGCCCGGACCGCGCTGATCGTCAACCTGCTCACCGAGGACAACCTGCCCTCGTACCACCACGAGATCGCGACGCTGTTCGGGCGGGACGGCGCGTGGGGGACCTGGGTGCACCGGTGGACCGCGGAGGAGGGGCGGCACGGCACGGCGATCCGGGACTACCTGACGGTGACCCGGGCGGTCGACCCGGTGGCCCTGGAGCGGGCCCGGATGACCCACATGTCGGCGGGCTACGTCAACACCCACGACGACGAGGTGCTGCACTCGCTGGCGTACGTCTCGTTCCAGGAACTGGCCACCCGGATCTCGCACCGCAACACCGGCCGGGCGACCGGCGACCCGGCCTGCGAGGCCCTGCTGGCCCGGGTGGCGGCCGACGAGAACCTGCACATGGTCTTCTACCGCAACCTGCTCGGCGCCGCCATCGAGCTGGCCCCGAGCCAGGCCATGCGGGCCGTCGCCGACGTGCTGGCCGACTTCCAGATGCCGGGCGTCGGCATCGACGGCTTCGCCCGCAAGTCGGTGGCGATCGCCCTGGCCGGAATCTACGACCTGCGCCAGCACCGGGACGAGGTGGTGGTCCCGGTGCTGCGCCAGTGGAACCTGTTCGAGGCCACCGGCCTGGACGCCGACGGCGAGGCCGCCCGCGACGAGATCGCCGCCCACCTGGACACGCTGGAGACCCAGGCGTCCCGCTTCGAGGAGAAGCGGGACGCCCGCGCCGCCCGCCTCGCCGCCATCCGCTGACGGCGGGCCCGGGCGGGCGGGCTCAGGCGGGCTGGTCGAGGGGGAAGAGCAGGCAGCTCGACGTGGCGTGGGCGATCAGTCGGCCCTTCGCGTCGGTCAGCCGCGCCTCGGCCAGGGCGGTCCGGCGGCCGCTCTGGAGCACCGTGCCCTCGCAGCGCAGGGTGCCGCTGGCGACCGTGACCGGGCGGAGGAACTTCACGTTCAGGTCCAGCGAGGTGTAGCCGACGCCGGCCGGCAGGGTGGTGTGCACGGCGCAGGCGGCGGCGGTGTCCAGCAGCGTGGAGAGGACTCCCCGGCGATCATCGCGCGGAGCAGCTCCAGGCCGCTGCGCCGGCCGATGTGCGCGGCCCCGGCGACCGGGTCGGACCAGGTGAAGGTGCGGCTGCGCTCCTGCGTCTGCGTCATGGACTCAGCCTCGCAGCGCGTTGCTGAGTCTGTCAATCAGACCTAGCCTGGTCGGCATGAGACCCGCGGCACTGGACTGGTCGGTGGAGAACTGCACCATCGCCCGCGCCATGGAGATCCTCGGCGAGCGGTGGACCCTGGTCGTGCTCCGCGAGGTCTTCAACGGCGTGGGCCGCTTCGACGACATGCGGGTGCGTACCGGCATTCCCCGGCAGGTGCTCGCCAACCGGCTGGCCATGCTGGTCGAGCAGGGGGTGCTGCGCCGGGAGCCGTACCGGGAGCCGGGCAGCCGGCTGCGGCACGAGTACCGGCTCACCGACAAGGGGCTCGACCTCTGGCCGGTGCTGGTGGCGGTGCTCGGCTGGGGCGACCGCTACCTGGCCGACCCGGACGGCTCGCCGTTGACCGTCGCCCACCGCGGCTGCGCCGCCGAGGTCGGGGTGGCGCTGCGCTGCGCCGAGGGTCACGAGGTGACCGACCCGCGCGACGTGGTGCCGCGCCCGGGCCCGGGCGCCCGCCGCCGCGCCTGAGCGCGGCGGCCGGCTCTGACAGTCGGTGTCAGGGATGTTGCTTCGCGGTTACATCGAGCGGCCGTGCGAATTCGGGCAAAGGCATGTCTTGCCTATGATCTTAAATATGTGAATACTTTGGTCACCCGGCCGGTTTCCCCAGGTCGGCCGGGTTGTCCCCGGGCGCGTCCCCGCCTCGCCCGCCTCGCCCGACGCCGCCGCCGCCCTCGCCACGAAGCTCGGCGACCGGGCCGCCGGCACGTACGCCGACAGCAGCGGCACCATGGTCGTCGCGGTGACCGACGCCGCGGCCGCCCGCCAGGTCCGCGCCGCCGGCGCCACGCCGAAGCTCGTCACCCGGGGCGCCGACAAGCTCCGCGCCGCCACGGCGGAGCTGGAGAAGTCCGCCAAGATCCCGGGGACCGCCTGGTGGACCGACCCGGCCACCAACCAGGTCGTCGTCTCGGTGGACAGCACCGTCACCGGCGCCAAGCTGGAGCGGGTCAAGGCCGCCGCCGCGCGTACCGGCGGCACGGTCCGGATCGAGGCCGAGCCCGGCGTGCTGACCACCCGCATCTCCGGCGGCCAGGCCATCTACACCGGTGGCTACCGCTGCTCGCTCGGCTTCAACGTCCGCAGCAGCTCCGGCGTCTACTACTTCCTCACCGCCGGGCACTGCACCAACCTCGGCTCGACCTGGTACTCGAACTCCAGCCAGACCTCCGTGCTGGGCACCCGGGCCGGCACCAGCTTCCCGGGCAACGACTACGGCATCGTCCGGCACAGCAACTCGGCCAACGCGACCGGGAACGTCTACCTCTACAACGGCAGCTACCAGGACATCACCACGGCCGGCAACGCGTACGTCGGCCAGAGCGTGCGGCGCAGCGGCAGCACCACCGGCCTGCGCAGTGGCTCGGTGACCGCCCTCAACGCCACCGTGAACTACGCCGAGGGCAGCGTCTCCGGCCTGATCCGGACCACCGTCTGCGCCGAGGGCGGCGACAGCGGCGGCTCGCTCTTCTCCGGCAGCACCGCGCTCGGCCTCACCTCCGGCGGCAGCGGCAACTGCACCTCCGGCGGCACCACCTACTTCCAGCCGGTCACCGAGCCGCTGAGCGTCTACGGCGTCAGCGTCTTCTGATCCCGGGCACGGGAACGGGCCGCCGGGCGACCGGCGGCCCGTTCCGCGTTCGTGGATCACCGGACTGACCGCCGTCCGGCGGGGTACGTTCCGCCCGGTGAGCGCCCCCATGACCACCCCGACCGCGCAGCCCGCGTCCGCCTGGGCGCCGCTGCGGATCGCCGCGTTCCGCGGCCTGTGGCTGGCGGTGCTGGCCAGCAACGTCGGCACCTGGATGCAGACCGTCGGCGCCCAGTGGCTGCTGGTGGACCGGCCCAACGCGCCGACCCTGGTCTCGCTGGTGCAGACCGCCAGCATGCTGCCGGTGCTGCTGCTGGCCCTGCCGGCCGGCGCCCTCGCCGACACCTTCGACCGGCGGCGGCTGCTGATCGCCGTGCAGGGTTTCCTGGTCGCGGTCGGCGTCCTGCTCACCGCGCTGACCGTGGCCGACCGGATGCCGCCGGCCCTGCTGCTCACCCTCACCTTCGGCCTCGGCGTCGGGCAGGCGCTCACCCTGCCGGCCTGGCAGGCGGTGATCCCCGAGCTCGTGCCCCGGGCGCAGCTCGTCTCCGCCGCGGCGCTCGGCTCGATCAGCGTCAACCTGGCCCGCTCGGTGGGGCCCGCGGTGGCCGGCGTGCTGGTGGCGCGGGCCGGCGTCGCGGTGGTCTTCGCGGTCAACGCCGTCTCGTTCGCGATCTTCGCGCTGGCGCTGCTGCGCTGGCGGCCCGAGCGGCCGGAGACCGAGCCCACGCCGGAACGGTTCACCGCGGCGCTGCGTGCCGGCGGCCGGTACGTGCGGCACTCCCCGGTGGTCCGCCGGATCCTGCTGCGGGCCGCCGTGTTCGTGGTGCCGGGCAGCGCGCTGTGGGCGCTGCTGCCGCTGGTCGCCAGCCGCCGGCTCGGCCTGGGCGCCGGCGGGTACGGCGTGCTGCTCGGCGCGCTCGGCGTCGGTGCGGTGGCCGGCGCCCTCGTCCTGCCCCGGGTCCGCCGGGTGCTCTCCACCAACCGGCTGCTGCTCCTCGCCGGCCTCCTCTACGCCGGGGTGCTGCTGGTGCTCGCGCTGGCGCCGGCCGTGGCGGTGGCCACACTGGTGCCCGCCGGCCTGGCCTGGATGACCGTGCTGTCCAGCGTCAACGCCGCCATGCAGCTCTTCCTCCCCGGCTGGGTACGCGCCCGCGGCCTGTCGGTCTACCAGATGGTCTTCGCCGGCGGGCAGGCGCTCGGCGCGGTCGCCTGGGGCGCGCTCGGTGAGCTCACCGGCCTGGTCGGGGCGCTCACCGCGGCCGCCGTGGTGATGGCGGTCGGCGCGCTCAGCGTGCTGCTCTGGCCGCTGCGCGAGACCCGGGGCGTGGACCGCGACCCGGCGATCTACTGGCCCGAGCCGCACCTGGCGCTGGAGCCGCACCCGCGCGGCGGCCCGGTGCTGGTCACCGTCTCCTACACCGTCCACCCCGAGCGGCAGGCCGAACGCGGCGACGGCCAGCGCCATCGCGGCCCGGGCGCCGGCACCGAACGGGTGCAGCCGCATCGACCACCAGAGCTGGCCCAGCGGCACCAGGTTGGTGACCAGGATGGAGACGGTCCAGGCCAGGGCGGCGCCGAGGATGCCGTAGCGCGGAATGAGCAGGAGGTTGGCGACCACGTTGAGCACCGTGCCGGCCATCGCGTTGTAGAAGGTCCAGGCGGTCCGGCCGGCCATGTTCAGCACCATGTCGACCATGCCGCAGCCGGTGGCCACCAGCATGGTCAGCGCGAGCAGCAGCACCACCCGGTGGCCGTCGCCGTAGCCGGAGCCGAACAGCGCCAGCATCGGCGTGGCGAACGCCGCGAAGAGCAGGTACGCCGGCCAGGAGAGCAGCACCAGCCACCCGGTCGCCGCCTGGTAGAGCTGCCGCGCCTCGGCCCGGTCGTCGCGGGCGAAGGCGGCCGCCAGCCGGTGCTGCACCGAACTGGAGAGCGCGACGCTGGAGAGCTGACCGAGCGCCAGGAACCGGGTCGCCGCCGTGTAGATCGCCGCGTCGGCCGGCCCGCGCAGGGCGCTGAGCAGCACGATGTCCATTCGCTGCACCACGATCGCGGCCAGGCTGCTGACCGCGCGCGGCCCGGTGAACCGCCAGAACGGCCCGACCAGCTCGCCCGTCGGCACCGGTCGGGTCACCTGCCGGCCGGCCCGGCGGACCAGCCGGCCCAGCCAGGCCAGCGCGACCGCCGCGGCGAGCAGGTAGGGCACCACCCAGGCCAGCGGCAGCGCGACGGTGGCGGAGAGCCCGAGCCAGGCGGCCACCGCCACGGCCAGGAACTGCACCAGGGTGCGGCCGAGCCGTTCCACGGTGAGCAGCGGCCGCATCTGGCCGAAGCCGCGGCAGGCGGCGAGCGCGTAGTCGTTCAGCGCGGCCAGCGGCACGAACGCCAGCAGGATGCGCAGCGCGGTCACGGCGCCGGGGCCGGCCTCCGGCATGGTGGCCTCGGCCAGGGCCGGGGCGGCCAGCCAGCCGGCCAGGCCGAGCAGCGCGCCGACCGCCAGCACCGGCAGCAGCCCGGCCAGGATCGTGCCGCGGATCCGGTCCCGCTGGTCGAGGGTCCGGTGCCGGCTGACGAAGTAGACGGTCCCCACGTCGGTGCCGAGCCGCGCCGCCGACGCGGCGATCATGAAGGCGCTGGTGGCCGCGAAGAACATGCCGGCCTCGCGGACCGACCAGCCCCGGGCGATGACGATGTTCAGCCCGAAGCCGGCCACCGCCGCCAGGCCCACCCCGACCAGGTTGGCGAAGCCCTGCCGGGCCGCGCCGCCCAGGCCCGCGCCGGGTCCGCCGGCGGCGCCGGACCCGCCGGCCGGTGCGGTGAGCGTCGGGGTGCCGCCGGCGTCCGCCCGGGTCACCGCCGCCACGACGGCACGCGTCCCCACCAGGTGGCCAGCCGCTCGTCGTACGGGGCGAAGTGGTCCTCCAGCCGCGCCCGCAGCTCCGCCGACATCGGCGAGCGGGACCGCGAGTTGTGCTTGCCGAAGGCGATGTCCGCCCACCGGGGCAGGCGGAGGAAGTCGCAGACCGCGTCGAAGGAGGGTCGCGGGTCGGCGAAGAAGTCGTCGCTGTCGATCACGTGCAGCCGCTCCCGGCCGACCAGCGCCTCCAGCCGCTCCACCTGCTCGATGTACCGCCCCCGGGCCAGGTACGCGTTGTGCTGCAGGTGGTGGCTGGCGTACGTCTGGTCAGCGGTCATCCGCTCCCGCTCACCCGCCGTCCGCTCCGCCTCCAGTGCCAGCGCCCGCTCGAAGTCCGGCTCGGTCTCGTAGCCCCGGGCCAGCTCGTGGGAGTGCGCCGAGTAGGCCCGCTCCACCGGATCGCGGAGCAGCACCAGCAGCTTCACCGAGGGCAGGTCCTTGGCGATCCGCTGCGCGGCCAGCGGGTGGAACATGTAGTACGGGCTCGACTCGCCGGTGATCCCGCGTACGCCGACCTGCTCCTTCACCGCCTCCGCCTTGGCCGTCGTGGGGAAGTGCCCGAGGTACCAGTTCATCCCCCGGCGGTAGTCCACGTCGAAGTAGTGCACGCCCTTGTGGTAGGCGGGCGGCAGCACCCCCGGGTGCTGGGAGAGCGTC
Source organism: Micromonospora sp. MH33 (assembly GCF_003013775.1). Lineage (NCBI taxonomy): Bacteria > Bacillati > Actinomycetota > Actinomycetes > Micromonosporales > Micromonosporaceae > Micromonospora > Micromonospora sp. MH33. The sequence continues at coordinate 691 of NZ_MUYZ01000161.1, read as the reverse complement.
TTGAACAGCGAGGTGGTGCCGCAGCGCTGCGCCCCCACGATCAGGAATCCCGGCACCATCCGCGACCCGGCGGTGAGCCGACCGACCGTCCGGCTCACCGACTTCACCGCGCGGAGCGCCTGCTCCTTGGCCAGCGTCACGTCCCCACTCCTCACTCTCACCGGGCCCGACGGGCCAGGTGTTCCTCCACGGCGGGCAGCAGCCAGGTGTCGACGTGCCCCAGTCGCGCACCCGCCTCCGCCTGCCGGTCCCGCAGATAGCGGGCCGCCAGCTCAACCAGGTAGAGCACGGCGACCAGGTCGGCGCCCCGGCCGTCGGAATCGAACGGCGCGAGCGCGCGGTCCGCCCCGGCGATCAGCGCCCGCGCGGCCTCGACCGGCTCGACCCCGTCGTTACCGATCGCGGTCTGCACCGCCCGGTGCAGCTCGTCGTAGCCGACCGGCACGTCCGCCTCGAACCGCTCCCAGTCCCAGACCAGCACCCGGCCGTCGGCCAGCACCGCGCTGTTGCCGCCGTTCCAGTCGCCGTGCCAGGCGCCGAAGGCCACCGTCGGGTCCAGGTCCGCGACCGTCTTGAGCGCCGCGCGCAGCCGCCCGGCCTCCGGCCGCGCGCCGAGCGCGTCCACCGCGTCGGCCAGCCGGGCCGCGTGGTCGCTCCCCGCCCACGACCGCCGGCGTACGCCCAGACAGCC
>NZ_MUYZ01000160.1:0-15170 GCF_003013775.1 Micromonospora sp. MH33 | reverse complement strand
CGGCGCGGGTGGGCACCTTGGCGTGGTTGACGAGCAGGTGGCTGCCGGCGGGCACGGCGAGCATCCCGGGATCCAGCCCGAGCAGGCCGGCGAGCAGCTCGCGGCGGCCGGCGCCGGCCGGGCCGGTGACCACGACGCGCAGCGGCTCCTCCGGCTCCGGCTCGGTCACCCCGAGCCGCGTGGGCAGCGGGGCGCAGCGGGGCGGCTCGGCGAGCCCGTCGGATCCGGGCACGTCGACCGAAGGGAGCGGACCCGGCTTCATCAGGCGGCCTCCCGGTGAGGCGACCGGGTCGCGGTCCGGTCGCGTGGAAATCCCTGGTCGCAGGGGATGTCGGAAGAGTACGGCTGTCGCCGATCCGACAACGAACACATCCGGTACTCACGAGTAATCAACAGATTACTCAACTTCGCTGCGTGACGGTACGCGCGCGGACGGAACACCATCGATATGCTGCACCGATGAGTCGGTGGGACTTCGTCGGCCGAACGGATGAGCTCAACCGTCTGTTGTCGGCGGTCGGCGGTCCGGAGGGACGCGGGCTGCTCTTCAGCGGAAGCGCCGGGGTGGGCAAGAGCCGGCTGCTGCGCGAGGGGGTGGCCGCCCTCTCCACCGACCGCTACGCCATCTGGTCCATCGCGGCCAGCGCCACCACCGCCGCGCTGCCGTTCGGCGGGCTGGTCCAGGTGCTCCCGGCCGCCCAGCCGCAGGGCCTCTCCCCCGCCGGCATCCTGCGCTGGGCGGTCGACGTGCTCCAGGAGCAGGCCGCCGGCCGGCCCATCGTGCTGGCGATCGACGACGCGCACCTGCTCGACCCGCCGTCGGCGGCGCTGGTGCACCTCATCGCCCGCTCCGAGAACGCCACGGTGCTCGGCACGCTGCGCAACGGCGAGCAGATCCCACTGCCGATCCGCGCCCTGTGGACCGACGACCTGGTCGACCTGGTCGAGCTGGGGCCGCTCGGCCCGGGCGAGACCACCGGGCTGCTCGCCGCGATCCTGGGCGGGCCGGTCGACGCCGGCTCCTCCGAGCGGCTGTTCCGGCTCTCCGCCGGAAACCCGCTGCTGCTGCGGGAACTGGTGCTGGCCGCCTCCGGCGGCGACGAGCTGAGCCGGACGTACGGGATCTGGAAGTGGACCGGCCGGCTGGAGCTGGCACCCAGCCTCACCGACCTGATCGACACCCGGATCGGCCAGCTCACGCCCGGCGTACGGGCGGTGGTCGAGCTGGTCGCCTTCGGCGAGCCGCTCGGCCTGCAACTGCTGGAGCAGGCCGTCGACCCGACCGACGTGGAGGTCGCCGAGGAGCGCGGCCTCATCGCCATGGTGCACGACGACCGGCGGCTGAACGTCCGCCTGGCCCACCCGCTCTACGGCGAGGTGATGCGCCGGCGCTGCCCGGTCAGCCGCACCCGCCGGCTCCAGGCCACCCTGGCCGGGCTGCTGGAACGGGTCGGCAAGCGGCGCCGCGACGACCTGCTGCGGGTCGCCGTGTGGCGGCTCGACTCGGGTACGGCGCAGGACCCCGCCCTGCTGCTCGACGCGGCCGCCCAGGCCTTCGGCCGGTACGACGTGCCGCTGGCCACCCGGCTGGCCCGGGCGGCGCTGGACGGCGAGGGCGGCTCGGACGCGGCGGAACTGCTCGCCACCATCCTCATGTTCGGCGACCGGCCGGACGAGGCCATCGTGGTGCTCGACCAGGTGGCCGGGGCGATCCAGGACGACCGGCGGCGCGCCCGCTGGCTGACGGCCCGGGGCATGGTCAGCTACTGGGGGCTGAGCCGGGAGTCCACGGTGGAGGAGATCGCCGCGCGCGGCGCCGAGCTGACCGACGCCGCCGACCAGGCCCGGGTCCGCGCCTTCGAGGCGATCATGCGGCTGCACCGCCTGGACATCGAGACGGCGGTCCGGCTGGCCCAGGCGGTGCTGGACCGGCCGGCCGCCCCGATGGCGGCACGCGAGCTGGCCCGGTGCACCCTCGCGCACCTCCAGGCCGCGCAGGGGCAGTACCGGCGCAGCGCCACGGCGATCGCCCGGGTGCAGGCCGAGGCGGCGTACTGGCGGGGCGACATGCCCTATCTCCAGCTCGCCATGGAGCTGGCCCGGGGCACCCGCCTGGCGCTCTCCGGCGACCTGGCCGGCATCGACGCGATCGTCGCCGACGAGTTCGCCGACCTGGCCGGCGCCCGGGACTTCCGGCTCGGCACCGGCTACCTCGCCATCCTCCAGGCGTACGCGGCGCGGCTGCGCGGGCGCGGCGACGAGGCGCTGAAGACCAGCCTCGGCGCCTGCGCCGTGCTCGCCACCAGCCGGGTCTACGCCGGTCTGGCGCACGCCGAGCGCGCCCAGGCGGCGGCGCTGCGGGGCGACGCCACGCACGCGGCGGAGGCGATGGCCGAGGCGGACCGGACCCACGCGCCCGGGATGGCGGTGCTCTACCCCTGGCTGGAGCAGGCCCGCGGCGCGGTGCACGCGGCGGCCGGCGACCTGCCGGCGGCCGTCAAGCACCTCTGCGCGCTCGCCGACCGGCTGCGCGAGGACGGCCTGGCCGGGCACGAGCTGCTCGTCCTGCTCGACCTGGTCCGGTTCGACCAGGCCGCCGCGGCGGTCGGGCCGACCTGCACCGACGGCGACCGGCGGACCGTGGCACAACGCCTGGCCGAGCTTTCCGAGCAGGTCGACGGGGTGCTGCCGCCGCTGGTCGCCCGGTACGCGCGCGCCACCCTCGACGGCGGTCCCGACGAGCTGCTCGCCGTGGCCGACGGCTTCGCCGCCCGGGAGCTGACCGTCTACGCCGCCGAGGCGACCACGATGGCGTTGCACCGGATGGGCCGCAGCCGCGCCGGTGCCACCGGCCCGGCCCGGGAGCGCCTCGCCGACCTGCTCCGCCGCTGCGACGAGGTGTCCACGCCGGCGCTGCGGCTGCTCCGCCCGACGCTGACCGAGCGCGAGTGGGAGATCGCCCGGCTCGCCGCCGACGGCGCGACCAGCCGCGCCATCGCCGAACGGCTCTTCCTCTCCACGCGCACCGTGGAGAACCACCTCCAGCGGATCTACAGCAAGCTCGGGGTGGCCGGGCGGGCGGAGCTGCGGGCCGCGCTGCGGTCCATGCCGGGCCACGACGGCGCGGATCCGGCCTGAACTCTAGGCTGAGGCGGTGAGCACCCTTCGCCCCGCGCTGCTGACCGACCACTACGAGCTGACCATGGTCAGCGCCGCCCTGCGGGACGGCACGGCCGACCGTCGCTGCGTCTTCGAGGTGTTCAGCCGGCGGCTGCCGGCCGGCCGCCGCTACGGGGTGGTCGCCGGGACCGGCCGGCTGATCGACCTGATCCGCGACTTCCGGTTCGACCCCGACGAGATCGAGTTCCTGCGCCGCACCGGCGTGGTGGACGACCGGGCCGCCCGGTGGTTGGCCGACTACCGCTTCACCGGCGACGTCGACGGGTACGCCGAGGGCGAGCTGTTCTTCCCCGGCTCCCCGATCCTCACCGTCTCCGGCACCTTCGCCGAGTGCGTGGTGCTGGAGACGCTGGCGCTGTCGGTGCTCAACCACGACTGCGCGGTGGCCGCCGCGGCGGCCCGGATGGTCACCGCCGCCCGCGGCCGGGCGCTGATCGAGATGGGCTCCCGCCGGGCGCACGAGGGGGCCGCGGTGGCCGCCGCCCGGGCCGCGTACCTGGCCGGGTTCCGGTTCACCTCCAACCTGGCCGCGGGCCAGCGTTACGGCATCCCCACCGCCGGCACCGCCGCGCACGCGTTCACCCTGCTGCACGACGACGAGCAGGCGGCGTTCGCCTCGCAGGTCGCCACGCTGGGCAAGGACACCACGCTGCTGGTCGACACCTACGACATCAGCCAGGGCATCCGCAACGCCATCGCGGTGGCCGGGCCGGAGCTGCGCGCGGTCCGGATCGACTCGGGCGACCTCGCGGTGATCGCCCAGCAGTCCCGCGAGCTGCTCGACTCGCTCGGCGCCACCGAGACGAAGATCATCGTCTCCGGCGACCTCGACGAGTACGCCATCGCCTCGCTCGCCGCCGAGCCGGTCGACATGTACGGCGCGGGCACCGCCGTGGTGACCGGCTCGGGCGCCCCCACCGCCGGCCTGGTCTACAAGCTGGTCGAGGTGGACGGGCGCCCGGTGGTCAAGCGCTCGGAGCACAAGGCCACCATCGGCGGCCGGAAGGTGGCCGTCCGCCGGCACAAGCCGACCGGCACCGCCACCGAGGAGATCATCGTGCCGCAGGGGGTGCCGGACCGGCAGCCCAACGACCGGCTGCTCCAGCGCTCGTTCGTCGTCGAGGGCGAGCCGGTGGCGCTGCCCACCCTCGACGAGTCCCGGGAGCACCTGCGGCAGTGCCTGATCTCCATCCCGTGGGAGGGGCTCAAGCTCTCCGGCGGCGACCCGGCCGTCCCGGTGACCGTCGTACCCGCGAGCTGAGAGGAGCGACCCGATGGCCAACGCCTTGATCATCGTGGACGTGCAGAACGACTTCTGCGAGGGCGGCTCGCTGCCGGTGACCGGCGGGGCGGGCGTCGCCGCCGGCATCTCCCGGCTGCTCGCCGCCGAGCCGGAGCGCTGGGACCACGTGGTCGCGACGAAGGACTACCACGTCGACCCGGGCGCGCACTTCGGTGACCCGCCGGACTACGTCGACTCCTGGCCCCGGCACTGCGTGGTGGGCACCGCCGGCTCCGAGTTCCACCCCGACCTGGAGACCGGCCCGGTGGAGGTGATCTTCCACAAGGGCGAGCACGCGGCCGCGTACTCCGGTTTCGAGGGGCACGCGGACGACGGCGAGTGCCTGGCCGACTGGCTGCGCCGGCACGACGTCGACCGGGTCGACGTGGTCGGCATCGCCACCGACCACTGCGTCCGGGCCACCGCGCTGGACGCCGCCCGGGAGGGCTTCCGGACCACCGTGCTGCTGGACCTGACCGCCGCCGTCGCGCCCGACACGCTGGACGTGGCGCTGCGCGCCCTCGACGGCGCCGGGGTCACCATGGTCGGCGAGCCTGTGATCAGGGCCGCTTGAGCGGGTAATCGGTTGCGGCTGTCGTACCCCCGGCCCAGGATTGCGACCGGAGGTACGGACCGTCGTGAACTTGAAGCCTTACCGGGAGGCACTCGCCCTGCCCGGTCTCCGGTCGTTGCTGCTGATCTCGGTGCTGGCGCGCATCCCGCTCACCGCGACCGGCGTGACGCTCACCTTCCACGTCGTGCTCGACCTCGGTCGCGGCTACGGCGCGGCCGGGCTGGTCGGCGCCGCGTCCACCGTCGGCGCCGCGCTCGGCTCCCCGCTGCTCGGCCGGCTGGTCGACCGGCGCGGGCTGCGCCCGGTGCTGCTGCTCACCACGGTCGCCGAGGGCGGCTTCTGGGCCTGCGCGCCGACCCTGTCGTACCCCGTGCTGCTGCCCACCGCGTTCCTGGCCGGCCTGCTCGCGCTGCCGGTCTTCTCGGTGGTCCGCCAGTCGGTCGCCGCACTGGTGCCGGCCGAGCGGCGCCGTCCCGCGTACGCCCTCGACTCGATGTCGGTGGAGCTCTCGTTCATGGTCGGCCCCGCGCTGGCCGTGGCCATGGCCGCCGCCGTGTCACCCCGGCTCACCATGTGGGCGGTCGGCGCCGGGATCGTCGCCTCCGGGATCTGCTTCTGGCTGCTCGACCCGCCCACCCGCGCCGCCGACGAGCCGGCCGGTCCGGCTCGCAAGGTGCCCCGCCGGGAGTGGGTCACCCCCCGGCTGCTCGCCGTGCTGGCGGTCAGCCTGGCCGCCACCCTCGTGCTCGGCGGCACCGACGTCGCGGTGGTCGCCGTGCTGCGCGAGGGCGGCGAGGTCGGCTGGACCGGCGCCGTCCTGGCCATGTGGGCGGTCGCCTCGCTGGTGGGCGGCTTCGCGTACGGGGCGGTCACCCGCTCGCTCTCCCCGCTCTTCCTGGTGGCGGCGCTGAGCCTGGCCACAATCCCGGTCGGGCTGGGCGGGGCGCACTGGTGGCTGCTCTGCCTGGCGCTCGTCCCGGCCGGGGCGCTCTGCGCGCCGTCCATCGCCTCGACCTCGGACGCGGTGAGCCGGCTCGCCCCGGCCGGCGTACGCGGCGAGGCCATGGGCCTGCACGGCTCGGCCGTCACCGTCGGCATCGCGCTCGGCGCGCCGCTGGCCGGCGCGGTGATCGACGCCTCGGCGCCGGCCTGGGGGTTCGCGGTCACCGGCGCGATCGGCGTGCTGGTCGCCCTGGCCGTCCTCCCGGTCGAACTCCGCCACCGCCGCGAGCCGGTCCCCACCCAGCCCGAACTCGCCGCCGCCACCACCTGACCGCCTCCCCGCCGCGCGGGGTTCAGGTCACGGGAAACGCGACGGGCGCCGCGCCCCCGGAGGGGTGCGGCGCCCGTCGTCTGGTTCTGGCGGGGTCAGCTCTTGTCGAGCCGGCCCTCGGTGTCCTCCCGGTAGCTGGCGCCACCGTCGGACTCGCTGGTGAGCGGCTTCGCGCCGCCCTCCGGCGGGCCGGCCAGGGTCTGGCCGGCGGCCAGCTCGGGGAACTTGTGGTCGAACGCCGGCCGCTCGGAGCGGATCCGCGGCATCCGGTCGAAGTTCCGCAGCGGCGGCGGCGAGCTGGTGGCCCACTCGAGCGAGTTGCCGTGGCCCCACGGGTCGTCGACTTCGACCACCGGACCGGTCTTGTACGACTTCCAGCAGTTCCAGATGAACGGCAGGGTCGAGATACCGGTGATGAACGCACCGACCGTGGACAGCGTGTTCAGGAAGGTGAAGCCGTCACCGGGCAGGTAGTCGGCGTAGCGGCGGGGCATGCCCTCGGCGCCGAGCCAGTGCTGCACCAGGAAGGTGGTGTGGAAGCCGATCATGGTCAGCCAGAAGTGAATCTTGCCGAGCCGCTCGTCGAGCATCCGGCCGAACATCTTCGGGAACCAGAAGTAGATGCCGCCGAAGACGGCGAACACGATGGTGCCGAAGAGCACGTAGTGGAAGTGCGCCACCACGAAGTACGAGTCGTGCAGGTGGAAGTCCACCGGCGGGCTGGCCAGCAGCACACCGGTCAGGCCACCGAAGAGGAAGGTCACCAGGAAGCCGACCGCGAAGAGCATCGGCGTCTCGAAGGTGATCTGGCCCCGCCACATGGTGCCGATCCAGTTGAAGAACTTCATGCCGGTCGGCACGGCGATCAGGTAGCTCAGGAAGCTGAAGAAGGGCAGCAGCACCTGGCCGGTGGCGAACATGTGGTGCGCCCACACGCTCATCGACAGGGCGGCGATGGCGATGGTCGCGGCGACCAGGCCCTTGTAACCGAAGATCGGCTTCCGGGAGAAGACCGGGATGATCTCGGTGATGATGCCGAAGAACGGCAGCGCGATGATGTAGACCTCGGGGTGCCCGAAGAACCAGAACAGGTGCTGCCAGAGCATCGGGCCGCCGGTGGCGGGGTCGTACACGTGGGCGCCGATCAGGCGGTCCGCGGCCAGCGCGAAGAGCGCGGCGGCCAGCAGCGGGAAGACCAGGATGGCCAGCAGGCTGGTGACCAGCATGTTCCAGGTGAAGATCGGCATCCGGAACATGGTCATGCCGGGGGCGCGCAGGGTCAGGATCGTGGTGATCAGGTTGACCGCGCCGAGAATGGTGCCCAGACCGGAGATGGCCAGGCCGACCACCCACATGTTCGCGCCGACGCCCGGCGCGTGCTCGGCGGTGCTCAGCGGCGTGTAGGCCGTCCAGCCGAAGTCGGCCGCGCCGCCCGGGGCGATGAAGCCCGCGGTGGCCATGGTGCCGCCGAACAGGTACAGCCAGTAGGCGAAGGCGTTCAGGCGGGGGAACGACACGTCCGGCGCGCCGATCTGCAGCGGCACCACGTAGTTCGCGAAGGCGAACACGATCGGCGTCGCGAAGAACAGCAGCATGATCGTGCCGTGCATGGTGAAGAGCTGGTTGTACTGCTCGGGCGACAGGAACTGCAGGCCCGGCCGCGCCAGCTCGGCGCGCATGATCAGGGCCATCAGCCCACCGATCATGAAGAACGCGAACGCGGTGACCATGTACATGATCCCGATCTGCTTCGCGTCCGTGGTGCGCAGCAGCCGCGCGATTGCCGACCCCTTGACCGGCTCGCGGACCGGCCAGGGCCGGGTCACGACCGGCTTGGGTGCGACGGTGGTCACGAGTGGCCTCCGGTTCTGGGTTGTCCCGCTCGGCGCGCTGCTCATCTGCGCGGCCGTCATCCGCAAGGAGGATAGTCCCCGGTAGGTGGCCCCGCCGCGTGGGGTGGGCGGCTACGATCACCCGCCGCGTCAGAGCGGGCCGGTCAACAGCCGGTAGTGCTCCTGGAAGATCCGTCCGCCACGTCCGCGCAGCAACGGGTCGCGCAGCGCCGGCGGCACGTCGCGGGTGCGGTTGCGGTCCCGGGTCCGGTCCCGCACCCAGCGGGTACGCGGACGGCGGCGGCTCTCGTACGCGAGCAGCGCGGCCTCGACGCTGCCGGCCGCCCGCAGCGACTCGGCCAGCACCACGGCGTCCTCCAGCGCCATGGCGGCGCCCTGGGAGAGCGTCGGCGCGGTGGCATGAGCCGCGTCACCGACGAGCAGCACCCGGCCGTGGAACCAGCGTCCCAGCTCGACCTCCTCGGTGAGCTCCACGTCCACCGTCTCCAGCGCGGCGAGCACCTCGGGGACCGGGCCGCCGTAGTCGCCGAACAGCTCGTGCAGCCGGGCGAGCGGGTCGGCCGGCAGGCTGGTGCCGGCCTCGTCGGCATAGCAGTACAGCCGGCCGGCACCGAGCGGCACCACCAGGAAGCCGGCACGCTGGCCGAGCAGGGCGGTCCAGTCGGCCACCCGGGGGCCGCCGCGCACCACACTGCGGTAGACCACCTGGCCGGCGGGGCGGGGCGGGCCGCCGAGCGCGGCCAGGGTACGCACTGCCGAGCGGGGGCCGTCGGCACCGATGACCAGGTCGTACTCGCCGCTGGTGCCGTCGGTGAAGGCGACCGCGACGCCGCCGGGCAGCGGCTCGACGGTGCTGACCTCGGCCCCGTGCCGGACGGCGCCGCCGGCCCCGGTGAGCAGCACCCGGTGCAGCTCGGCGCGGGGCAGCGCGCGGCACTCTCCCACTCCGGCCCAGAGCGCGTCGAGGTCGACCTCGCAGAGCGGCGCGCCGGTCGCCTCCAGGAAGCGCTGCCGGTGGATGACCTGGCCGAGGGGGCGTAGCGGGCCGTCCAGGTCGAGCCGGCGCAGCGCCCGGGCCGCGTTGCCCGGGAGGTAGAGGCCGGTGTCGGCGCGCTCGGTCGGGGGCAGCCTCTCGGTCACGTCGGGGCGGAACCCCGCGAGGCGCAGCGCCCGGGCCACGGCGAGACCGGCGATGCCCGCGCCGACGACGAGGATGCGCAGGGGGGAACCACCCATTGTGGGGTACGCCTCCGGAGGGGATCGGAACGCGTTGGAGGCAAGACATTACTCGCGGCAACCAACCGGCGGAAGTGCCCATCGGCCCTGGCGTCGCGGCCCGGTCAGCGTCCGGGAGCCCTCCCACCGGCGGGAATCCCGCCCCAACCGGCCGACCTGCCCGCCGAGTGCCACAGCGTTCAGCTACCAGCAGATCGCACACGGTCACCGAAACGATCGGCTCGACCCGCACGGTTGCGCGTCGGTTTCAAGCATGTAAATGTGTTTGCTCTGAGCTTGGGAGCGCTCCCGGCCGTACCCACGACACGAATCGGCGCCCCCGCGCCGAGCCAAGGAGCATCATGAAACGTCCACTGAGAGCCCTCGCCGTGGCCGGCCTGCTGGCCGCCGGGTCGATCGTCGCCGTCGCGCTCGGCGGCACCGCCTCCGCCGACACCCAGATCTGCGAGCAGTACGGGTCGACCACCATCGGCGGAAAGTACGTCGTGCAGAACAACCGCTGGGGCACCAGCGCGCAGCAGTGCATCAACGTGACCTCCACCGGTTTCTCGATCACCCGCCAGGACGGCGTCGGATCGACCAGCGGCGCGCCCGTGTCGTACCCGTCGATCTTCGTGGGCTGCCACTACACGAACTGCTCACCCGGCACCAACCTGCCGGCGCAGGTGAAGAACATCAGCAGCGCGCCGGGCAGCATCAGCTACAACTACGTCAGCGGCGCCATCTACGACGCCGCGTACGACATCTGGCTCGACCCGTCGCCGAAGAAGGACGGCGTGAACCAGATGGAGATCATGATCTGGCTCAACCGGCAGGGCCCCATCCAGCCCATCGGCTCGCCGGTCGGCAACGCCAGCATCGCGGGCCGGACCTGGGAGGTCTGGCGGGGCAGCAACGGCTCGAACAACGTCATCTCGTACGTGGCCCCGTCGGCGATCCCCAGCATGAGCTTCGACGCCATGGCGTTCATCAACGACACGAAGAACCGCGGCGCGATCACCAGCGACTGGTACCTGACCAGCATCCAGGCCGGCTTCGAGCCGTGGCAGGGCGGCGTCGGCCTGGCGGTCAACTCCTTCTCGCAGAGCGTCAACACCGGCGGCACCACGCCGACCACGCCGCCGGCCACCACCGCGCCGCCGCAGACGAGCACCCCGCCGCCGCCGGGCAACGCCGCCTGCTCGGTGAAGTACACCACCAACGTCTGGAACAACGGCTTCGCCGCCGACGTGACGGTCACCAACACCGGCTCCAGCACCGTCAACGGCTGGACCCTGAACTACAACCTGCCCTCCGGGCAGACCATCACCGGCTCGTGGAACGCCACCGTGACGCAGAGCGGGTCGGCGGTGGCCGCGCGGAACCTGAGCTACAACGGCACGCTGGCACCCGGAGCCTCGACCAGCTTCGGCTACCAGGCGACGCTGAGCGGCGCGTTCTCCACCCCCACCAGCTTCACCCTCAACGGCGCCACGTGCACCCGGGCGTGACGCCCACCTGATCCCGGGGCGCGGTCCGCACGGGCCGCGCCCCGCCTCAGCCCGACCGGCCGAGGGCGTCGATGTCGCGCATCTCCTCGGCCGTGAGCGAGAAGCCGAACACGTCGGCGTTGACCCGGATCCGGTCCGGGGTGACCGACTTCGGGATGACCACGATCTCGTGGTCGATGTGCCAGCGCAGCACCACCTGGGCCGGCGAGACGTCGTGCGCCTGGGCGATCCGGACCAGCACCGGATCGGAGAGGTCACTGGTCTTGAACGGGCTGTAGCCCTCCAGCACCACGCCCCGGTCCCGGTGCGCGGCGTGCACCTGCCGGTCGTACAGGGACGGGCTCCAGCGGATCTGGTTGACCGCCGGGGTCTCCTCGGTGGCCTGGATCAGCTCGTCGATCTGGCTGACGCTGTAGTTGCTCACCCCGACGGCCCGGGTCAGGTTCTCGTCCCGGGCGGCGAGCATCTCGCGCCAGACCGGGATGCTGTCGCCGGGCGCGGACGGCGGCCAGTGGATCAGCCACAGGTCGACGTGGTCGGTGTCCAGAGCGGTCAGGCTCGCCTCGATGGTCTGCCGTTCCCGGCCCACCCGGTCCGGCGGCAGCTTCGTGGTGATGAAGAGGTCCTCGCGGCGCAGCCCGCTCTCCCTGATCGCCCGGCCGACCTCCTTCTCGTTGCCGTACATCGTGGCGGTGTCGATGTGCCGGTAGCGGGCGTCGAGCGCGGCGAGCACGGCGTCGTACCCGGCCTCGCCGGTGGCCTGCCAGGTGCCGAAACCGAGCAGCGGCATCCGGACGTCGCCGGTGAGCGGGACGGTGGGCTGGTCGAGGTCCATACCGACGCTTCTACCCGTGATCGCCGCCGCCATGCCGGCGACCCGCCGAACGGCGGCCGAACGGGACAGAAGCGGCGGGAACCGGGCGATCGGGCCGGACCTGCCGGAGAATGCGGGGGTGGCTGACCGGCTGGAGGAGTACCGGCGGAGACGGGACGCGGCGCGTACCCCGGAGCCGGTGCCGGAACCGACCCCGGAGCGGAAGCGGGCCGCGCGGCGCAAGCCCCGGTTCGTGATCCAGCAGCACCACGCCCGGAGCCTGCACTGGGACCTGCGCCTGGAGCACGACGGCGTACTGGCCTCCTGGGCGGTGCCGCGCGGCCTCCCCCGCGACCCGGGCCGCAACCACCTCGCCGTGCACACCGAGGACCATCCGATGGAGTACCTCACCTTCCACGGCGAGATCCCGGCCGGCGAGTACGGCGGCGGGCGGATGACCGTCCACGACACCGGCACCTACCGCGCGGAGAAGTGGCGCGACGACGAGGTGATCGTGATCCTGGACGGCCGGCGGACGAAGGGGCGGTACGTCCTCTTCGCCACCGGGGGCCGGGGCCGCGACTGGATGGTCCGCCGCACCGACCCGGCCCCGGAGGGCTGGACGCCGATCCCGGAGCTGGTCCGCCCGATGCACACCACCCCCGGGAAGGGACTGCCCAAGGACGAGGCCGCCTGGGGGTACGAGCTGCGCTGGGACGGCGTGCGGGCGATGGCGTACGTCTCCGGCGGCCGGCTGAGGCTGCTCGATGAGTCGGACGAGGAGATCACCGGGGCGTACCCGTGGCTGCGCGCGATGGCCGAGGAGCTGGCCCCGGCCGAGGCGGTGCTGGACGGCGTGCTGGTCCGGATCGACCCGGGCGGGCGGGTCAAGCCGCCCAGCAAGCGGGACGGCCAGTTCCTCGCCGTCGACCTGCTCTGGCTGGAGGGCGTGACCAGCCTCGACGTGCCGTACGCGCAGCGCCGTGAGCTGCTCGACGGTCTGGCGCTGACCGGCCCGCACTGGCAGACTCCGCCGTGGTTCCCGGGGGTCGGCGCGGACGCCCTGCGGACCGCCCGCGAGCAGGGGCTCCCGGGAGTGGTGGCCAAGCGCCTGGACTCTCCCTACGAGCCGGGTCGGCGCAGCCGGCACTGGCTGAGCCTCGACCCGAGCTGAGGAGCACCGTGCACCTGACGCACCTGGAGTGCCCGCGCTGCGGCCAGCGGCATCCGGCCGACAAGTTGCAGAACCTGTGCGAGTGCGGCTCCCCGCTGCTGGCCCGCTACGACCTGGCCGCGGTGGCCGCCACGGTCACCCCCGAGCAGTTCGGGCTGCGCCCGGCCGACCTGTGGCGCTACCGGGAGCTGCTGCCGGTAGCCGATCCCCGCTTCGTCACCACGCTGGGCGAGGGCTGGACACCGCTGCTGCGCGCCCCGGCGTACGGGCAGGAGATCGGGATCCCGGACCTGATCGTGAAGGACGAGGGGCTGACCCCGACCGGGTCGTTCAAGGCCCGGGGCGCGGCGGTCGGCGTGAGCCGGGCGCGGGAGCTGGGCGTCGAGCGGATCGCCATGCCGACGAACGGCAATGCGGGGGCGGCCTGGGCCACGTACGCGGCCCGGGCCGGGATGGGCGCGACCATCGCCATGCCGCTGGAGGCGCCGACCATCTGCCGGCGGGAGTGCGTCGCCGCCGGGGCGGACCTGCGGCTGGTGGACGGCCTGATCAGCGACGCCGGCCGGTGGGTGGCCGGGCTGGTCGCGGAGTCGGGCGGGCGGGTCTTCGACGCCGGCACGCTGCGCGAGCCGTACCGCCTGGAGGGCAAGAAGACCATGGGGTACGAGATCGTCGAGCAGCTCGGCTGGCAGGTGCCCGACGTGATCATCTATCCGACCGGCGGCGGGGTCGGGCTGATCGGCATCCACAAGGCGCTGCACGAGCTGCGCGAGCTGGGCTGGGTGGAGGACCGGCTGCCCCGCCTCGTCGCGGTGCAGTCCACCGGCTGCGCGCCGATCGTCCGGGCGTTCGCGGCCGGCGAACCGCGGGCCACCCCGTGGGCGGACGCCCACACCCTGGCGTTCGGCATCACCGTGCCGGCCCCGCTCGGCGACGAGCTGATCCTGGCCGCGCTGCGGGAGAGCGCCGGCACCGCGATCGCCGTGGAGGACGCGGAGATCCTCGCCGACCTGCGCGACTTCGCCGCCCGGGAGGGACTGCTGCTCTGCCCCGAGGGTGCGGCCTGCCTGACCGCCGCCCGGCACCTGCGGGCCGGCGGCTGGATCCGCCCCGGCGAGCGGGTGGTGGTGCTGAACACCGGCGCGGGCCTCAAGTATCCGGAGACGGTGGACGTCTCCGGCGTGCCGACGGTGTGACGCGGACTCCCGCGCGGGAGCGGATCGGCGCGGGTCAGGAGGTCGGCGGCTCGTCCTCACCGGCGGCCTCGGCCGCGTCGGCCTCCTCCTTGGTCCGGTGCACCGCCCCGTCGGCGTGATCCGGCGGGCCGTACACCGTGTACAGCACGAGCGGGTTGGGGCCCGTGTTGACGAAGTTGTGCTTCGTGCCGGCCGGTACCACCACGAGGTCGCCCGCCACGACCTCCTTCTTCTCCCCGGCCACCCGCGCCTCGCCGGTGCCGCTGACGAAGGTCAGAATCTGGTCGATGCCCTCGTGGACCTCCTCGCCGATCTCCCCGCCCGCCGGGATCGTCATGATCACCAGCTGGGTGTGCTCCCCGGTCCAGAGCACGCGGCGGAAGTCGGGACTCTTCTCGGCGACGGTCGCGATTGTGAAATGCTCCATGGCCCGCACATACCCGGTCCCCGCGCCACTCACGCCGGGACTCGCAAATGGTGGAATTCCCCACGCGTACCGGGTTTGGATCCCCTCTGGACGGGCATCTGCTGCTTCGAGGCCGGTGCAGGCTGGCCGGTCGAGCCAGGTCCCTGCTGTCGTACCGCCGTACGGCTGCGGTGGTGGGAGACGGCCAGAGCGCGGCGACGTTACGACCCAGGTCGGGCGGCGCCGTGCGCTCGTGTGCGCACCCGTTCCGCCCATCGGCACCCGGCCAGCACCAGGGCCGCCGCCAGGAACCCCAGCAGGTCGGCCCAGACCCCACCCCCGGTCACCCGGACGTGGTACGCCTCCGCGCTGTAGAAGACCAGCCCCGGACCTGAGGCCGGCACCGGCGTCGGCGGCAGCACGCCGAGCGCGGCCACCGCCGCCAGGCCCAGGCCCAGGGCGACGGGCACCGACCCCGACCGGACCAGGGCCACCTGGGCGAGAGCCACCAGCACGAGGTACGCCGGCAGCACGTCCGCCGGGTCGGGCGGCAGCGCGTACGGGGGCAGGAAGACCGCGGAGTCCCGGGCCACGGCGAGCAGGCCGGCCAGCAGGGCCAGCACCACGGCGGCACCCGTGCGACGCCGGTCCGGCGCCCGCCTCGGCAGCGCGGCGACGGCCACCGCGAGCCC
>NZ_MUYZ01000016.1:0-49412 GCF_003013775.1 Micromonospora sp. MH33 | reverse complement strand
GCCACCCCGGCCAGCACGTCGGCGAGGGTGTGCGGCCAGCCCCCGTCCGGCTGGCCGGTGCGCCGGTACTCGACCTGGGCGACCGGGTGGCCGAGCGCGGCCAGCGCCGCCGCCATCGGACCGGTGTGGGTGCGGTCGTACTCGGCCCGCCAGAACCCGCCGTGCACCACAACCACCAGCCGCCGGGGCGGTCCGTCGCCGGCCGGTCGGCGCAGGTCGGCGCACTGGTCCGGGTGGTCGCCGTAGGCGACGGTGGCGTCCGGCGGCGGGGCCGGCCGGGTCAGCACGGCGCGCGGGTCTGCGGGCATGAGGGCGACGGTAGCGCGCCCCCGGCCGGGTGGTTCCGCGCCGGCAGCCGGTCCGGGCGCGTGCGCGTGGTGGGGGTGGGTAAAGATGGGTCCCATGACCGAAGCGCGCTCCGCCGGACAGGACGACGAACAGGGCAACGATGGCATCCCCGGCACCGTGGTGGTGGTCGGGCCGGACGGTCGGCCGGTCGGCACCGTGCAGACCGACGAGGGCCAGGGGGAGGATCCGACCCGCCTGGTCGAGCAGCCCGCCAAGGTGATGCGGATCGGCAGCATGATCAAGCAGCTGCTGGAGGAGGTCAAGGCAGCGCCGCTGGACGACGCCAGCCGGCACCGGATGCGCGAGATCCACGAGCGCTCGATCGTCGAGCTGAAGGAGGGCCTCGCCCCCGAGCTGCGCGAGGAGCTGGAACGGATCTCGCTGCCCTTCACCGAGGACCAGGCACCCAGCGAGAGCGAGCTGCGGATCGCCCACGCCCAGCTGGTCGGCTGGCTGGAGGGGCTGTTCCACGGCATCCAGGCCGCGCTGGTCGCCCAACAGATGGCCGCCCGTGTCCAGCTGGAGCAGATGCGCTCCGGCCGGCAGGCGCTGCCCAGCGGCCCGGGCGGCGGGATGGTGCCGGGCATGCCGGGCATGCCGCAGACCAACGAGGGCCACGCGCCCGGGCAGTACCTCTGAACCGCCGGGGCGCCGGCGAACGCTGACCGGCCGGGCACGCCCCGGCCGGTCAGGCCACCCCGAAGAGCTGCTCCAGATACGCGGCCACGCCGTCCTCGGTGTTCGCCCCGGCCACCTCGTCGGCGATCGCCAGGACGGCCGGGTGCGCGTTGGCGACCGCCACCGCCCGGCCGGCCCAGGTCAGCATCGGCACGTCGTTCGGCATGTCACCGAAGGCCAGCACGTCCCGCTCGTCGATGCCGAGCCGCGCCGCGTACCAGGCCAGGCCGGCCGCCTTGGTCACCCCGGCGGCGGAGATCTCCACGAGCCCGCTGTACGACGAGTGGGTCGCCTCGGCCAACCCCTGCAGGGCGCCGGCCACCACCCGGACGAACACGTCCGGGTCCTGCTCGCCGGCCCGGGCCAGCAGCTTCACCGCCGGCACGGCGAGCAGCTCCTCCGGCGACTCGATGGCCCGGATCGCGTCGGCGTCCGCGTCCCAGCGCAGCGGGTAGTGCGCCTCGTGCCGCATCTGCCGGCTGTCCACGATCTCGACCGCGAAGCTCACCTCGGGCACCTCGGCGCGCAGCCGCCGGGCCACCTCGGCCAGCAGCTCCGGGGCGAGCGGGTCGGCGCGGAGCACCTCGTCGGCCACCGGGTCGTACACCACCGCGCCGTTCGCGCAGATCGCCGGCAGCGGTTCGGCGAGCTGGTCGTACACGAGCTGGAGCCAGCGGATGGGACGGCCGGTGACCAGCACGACCGGCGTGCCCGCCGCGGAGATCCGGGCCAGCACCCCCGCGGTACGCGGGCTGAGCGTCCGGTCGTCCCGGAGCAGCGTGCCGTCGATGTCGGTCGCGACCAGTCGAGGTACCTCTCCCATCACCGGGAGAGTAGTCGGTCCAGGTAGACGGCGACGCCGTCGTCGTCGTTGCGCAGGGTGATCTCGTCGGCTGCGGCGCGCACGTCCGGGTGCGCGTTGGCCACCGCCACCCGGCCCCAGCCGGCCCAGCCGAACATCGGCAGGTCGTTCGGCTGGTCGCCGAAGACCAGCACCTCGGCCGGGTCGACGCCGAGCCGCTCGGCGACCACGGTGAGCCCGGTGGACTTGTCCACCCCGGGCGGGCAGATCTCGACGAAGCCGAGCCCGGCCTGGGTGAGCGTGGCGAGCTCGGCCGGGACGATCCGGCGGGCCACCGCCAGCAGCTCGTCCACGTGGTGGTCGGCGGTCCGCGCGAACGCCTTGAGCACGTCGCCGGAGAGGCACTCGGCACGGCTGCGCGCCTCGAACCGGTCCTGGTAGGGCCAGCTCGGATGGTAGTCACCCCAGAGCGGCGCGTCGTGCTCGTCGGACGCCTCCACCATCACGGTGAGCGGGCCGGCGGCGGCCTCCAGGTCGGCCAGGATCCGGGCCAGGACCGCGCCGGAGAGACGTTCGTCACGCAGCACCAGCGGCCCGGCCGGGTCGCTCTGGTCGACCACCCGACCCCCGCCGGCCATCACCAGGAAGTCGGCGGCGCGGATGTCGTTGCGGGTCAGCTCGGTGAGGCGCGGCCCCCGGCCGGTGGCGCCGACCACCGGGATCCCCGCGGCCCGCACCCGGTCGAGCACCTCGTGGGTGTACGCGGAGACGGTCTCGTCGCTGCGGACGAGCGTGCCGTCGAGGTCGGTGGCGATCAGCTTGGGCAGTCCCGGGCGGGTCATGGTTCCTCCTTCGCCCGCCGCCGTCGCGTCGGCCGTCCAGGTCCTCGGTGCCGCGGCCACCGGACGGCGGGCAGCAACCGTATCTCGCGGAACGAGTCGCAACCATGGCTTTTCGGCGAATCGGACACCAACCCGCGGCGGCCGTCCGGTGTCCCACCACGGCCGGCCCGACGCGCGGCGCGCGGGCGGTTCCGGGCGGTCCGGAGCGCGGCCCGAGGACCCGGCCGCGCCCGGTCAGCGGGGCGTTTCGGGGTGGGCGAAGGGCGTCGTGGGCTGGACGCTCAGGTCGGCCGGGGCGGGTGGCAGCTCGTCCTCGGCCGCCCGGCGCCGGCTCCGGCCGGACCGCCCGTCCGCGGGTCCGGTGGCCGGCTCCGCCCCGGGCTCGCCCGCCCGGTCGGCGGGCTCGGCGTCGGACCGGCCGGACAGGTGCAGCGCGGCGGCCAGCAGCAGGGTGGCCAGGAAGGCGGTGACCAGGCCGCGCCCGTGCTCCACCTGGAGCCGCTGCTCGGTGGGGAAGAAGAGGGCGCGCTGGCCCAGCTCCTGCAGCGAGAAGGCGGTCGCGGTCAGCACGGCGAGCAGGGCCGCCGCGATGCCGAGGCCGGCGAGCCGGGCGTGCTGCCGCACCGCCGGGGCACCGCGCAGCGCCAGGGCCACGGCGGCGGCCAGGCCGAGCAGACCCACCAGGTACGCCACCCCGAAGCCGCCCACCTCCGCCACCCCGCTCGGCAGCCGGAGCGGGCTGTTCGCCGACGGGTCGTCGTTCGGCACGGTCAGCACCAGCCACTCGCCGATCAGGGAGGCGACCGCGGCCACCGCGCCGAGCCCGGTGAGCACCGGCGGGAGGCGGTGGTCGCGGCCCAGGCCGGCCAGGCTCCGCCCGACCCGGCCGGACGGGGCCGGTTCGACGTCGCCCCACTCCACGACGGTGGTGTCGTCGGACCGGTTGTCCTGCCTGGGGATGGGGAGATCCTGGGACATCGGCCACCCTTCCCGTACGCGGGCCTGCGTCGAATCATGACACAGCCGGCACCCGGTGACAGAGACCGCAAGCGGACAGCCCGGTGCGGTGCGAGCCGTTTTCGGTTAGCGTCGATGCCATGCCTATCCGTACCGCTTCCGCTCATTGGCAGGGCAACCTGACCGAGGGGTCCGGCACCGTCCGCACCGGCAAGGGCGGCCTGACCGGTAACTACTCATTCAAGTCCCGCTTCGAGGAAGGCGAGGGCACCAACCCCGAGGAGTTGATCGGCGCGGCGCACGCCAGCTGCTTCTCGATGGCCCTCTCCAAGCAGCTCGCCGACGCCGGCGCCACCGACACGTCGGTGGAGACCACCGCCAAGGTGCACTTCGACAAGACCGACGCGGGCATGACCGTGACCCGGATCGACCTGGAGACCGTCGGCCAGGTCCCGGGCCTGGACGAGGCCCAGTTCACCAAGCTGGCCGAGGCGGCCAAGGAGAACTGCCCGATCTCCCGGCTGCTCTCCCCGGGCGCGCAGATCACGCTGAACGCCCGCCTGGCCTGACCACGCGCGACGTCGGCAAGGGTGCCCTGCCGGGCGCCCTTGCCGCGCTGCGTGCCGATCGTGAAGGGGTGACCGGGCGGCGTGGCCGTGCAGATGAGCCGGGAGCGGTTCGAGGAGCTCGTCGGCGAGGCGCTCGACGAGGTGCCCGAGGAGCTGCTCGCGCTGATGAGCAACGTCGTCATCCTGGTCGAGGACGACCCGCCGCCCGGCGAGGACCTGCTCGGGCTCTACGAGGGGCACGCGCTCACGTCCCGGGGCTGGGACTACGCCGGTGTGCTGCCCGACCGCATCCTCATCTTCCGGAACCCCATCCTGGCGATCTGCGACACCGAGGAGGACGTCGTGGACGAGGTGGCGGTGACGGTGGTGCACGAGATCGCCCACCACTTCGGCATCGACGATGACCGACTGCACGCCCTCGGCTGGGCCTGACCGGGCCGGCGTCGCGCCCCGCTCGGCCGATCCCCGCTGTTGCGCGGGTCCCCTAACCTCCGGTGCAGGCACACCCGATGCAGGAGGAAACCCATGCGCAGCGCGCTGTTCTCCGCGGAGAACCTTGAGAAGGAGTCCCAGCAGCCGGGCATGCGGCTGCAGAACTCCAAGATGCTGAAGATCGAGCTGAACGGCGAGGCGATGGCCCGGGTCGGGTCCATGGTCGCGTACCAGGGTCAGGTGCAGTTCCAGGCGCTCGGCTCCGGCGGCATCGGCAAGTTCATCAAGCAGCGGCTCACCGGTGAGGGTGTGCCGCTGATGAAGCTCTCCGGCCGCGGCGACGTCTTCCTCGCCGAGCTGGCCAAGGACGTGCACATCATCGACCTGGAGCCCGGCGACGCCCTGTCGATCAACGGCTCCAGCGTGCTGGCCTTCGACTCCACCCTCCAGTACGACATCAAGATGGTCGGCGGCGCCGGAATGGCGTCCTCGTCCGGCCTGTTCAACTGCGTCTTCACCGGCCACGGCCGGATCGCGATCACCACCAAGGGCACCCCCGTCGTGCTCAACGTCGACCAGCCCACCTACGTCGACCCGCAGGCCGCGGTCTGCTGGTCGGCCAACCTCCAGACCGGCTACCACCGGGCGGAGCAGCTCGGCCTGGGCACGCTGCTCGGCCGCAGCACCGGCGAGGCGTTCACGATGAGCTTCGCCGGGCAGGGATTCGTCGTGGTCCAGCCCTCCGAGGAGCCTCCGGTGCAGGGCAGCGGCGCTCAGCAGCAGCAGGGCGGCCTGCTCGGCGGCCTGCTGCAGTGACCGTCCGGTGCGTGGGGTGCCCGCTCGGGCACCCCACGCACCGTCAGTTCAGCTCGCCGGCGCGCAGCCGGGACAGCCAGGCCGCCGCGTCCGCGTAGTCGGCGTCGGAGAGGCCGGCCGGCGCGGGGACCGGCCGGTCGCTCGCCGCCGGATTCCAGCGGTGCCGGGGGTACGAGCCGAGGAAGCGCACGTCCGCGCAGACCCGGCGCAGCCCCTGCAACGCCTCGCCGAGGCGTACGTCGGCGACGTGCCCGGTGCAGTCGAGGAAGAACACGTACCGGCCGAGCGCCTCGCCGGTCGGGCGGGACTCGATCCGGCTCAGGTTCACCCCGCGGGTGGCGAACTCCGTGAGCACCGACAGCAGCGCGCCGACCCGGTCGTGCGCGATGTAGACCGCCAGCGAGGTGACGTCGTCGCCGGTCGGCGGCGGGGGCGGGCCGGGGCGGGAGACCAGCGCGAACCGGGTCACCGCGTCCGGGTGGTCGGCGATCTTGTCGGCGAGCACGGTCAGCCGGTGCCGGGTGGCGCCGATCGGGGCGCAGATGGCGGCGTCGTACTCGCCGCTCGCCGCGCCCGCCGCGGCGGCGCCGTTGGAGAGCACGTCGACCACGGTGGCGTCGGGCAGGTGGTCGCGGAGCCAGCCCCGACACTGGGTGGACGCCTGCGGGTGGGCCGCCACGCTGTGCACCTCGGCCAGCGCGATGCCGGCGCGGCTGGCGAGCACGAACTCGACCGGCAGGATCACCTCGCGGGTGATCACCAGCGGCTCCCCCTCGGCCAGCTCGTCCAGGGTCACCCCGACCGCGCCGCCGATGGAGTTCTCCAGCGGCACCAGCGCCGCGTCCGCCTCCCCGGCCCGTACGGCGTCCAGCGCCTCGCCCACGCTGCGCGCCGGCGTCCGGTCACCCCGCTCGGCGGCGGGGACGGTACGCAGCGCCTGCTCGGCGAAGGTGCCCTCGGGGCCCAGGTAGACGAAGCGGGTCGGCGGTGTTCCCGGCATGTCGACCAGACTACGCACCCGGGGTGCCGTCGCAGGCCAGGGTCCGGATGCCGGACGGGCCGGTGGCGCGTACCTCCACGCCGCACACGTCCGTGCCGGCGGTGACCAGCTCCAGCGCGGTGGGCCGGCCCCGGGTGACCACCTGGAGTTCCTCGTGCCCGCTCACCGCCAGCACCGTGTACTGCCAGCCCTCGGCGCAGAGCGGCCCGGTCCGCACCGTGACCCGGACGTCCCGGGGCAGCACCCCGGCCGAACCGCGCAGCAGGGCGACCACCCGGTCGCCGGAGGGGCCGGACCGGCAGGGCGTGGCGGTCGGGTCCGGGACCGGTGCCGTGCGGGCCGGCCGGGTCGGGGTCACCGGTGCGGTCGGCGTCGGGCCGGGGGTCGGGGTGGCGGAGGTGGTCGGCAGGGTGGTCGCGGACGCGGCGGGGTGGCGCAGCTCGGGCGGCGCGCCGCAGCCGGCGAGGGCGAGCAGGGCGCCCAGCGCCACCGCGAGGTGGCGGCGGGCGGGGCGGGGCGGGGTGCAGGGCACGGTGCGATCCTCGGCATCGAGGGACGTCGTCACGGCCGGTCGGCCGAGCCCATCGTAGGTGGATCACCCGATCGGGTGAAGGTTACTTGTGGACCCGGTGCCCGGCCCGCTCCAGCGCGCCGGTCGCCTCGGCCAGCTGCACGGCCGGCACCAGCACGTGGTCGGTGTCGTACGTGGAGAAGGCCACCACGTCGACCCGGGCCCGGGCGAGCGGGTCGACCAGGGCGGCGAGGGTGCCGGTGACCGCCGCGTCCAGCGGGCCGACCAGCCGCAGGCAGCGCCATTCGGTCTCCACGTCCGCCCCGGCGGGCGCCCGCTCGGCAGGGCAGATCACCGACACGCCGTCGGCGGTCCAGCTCACCGTCACCACGTCGCGGCCGGTCAACGCACCCCAGAGCCGTGGAGGCAGCACGGTGCCGGCCGGCAGGCGGCACACGGCGTACTCGCCCGGCAACAGAGCGACATCGAGCATGAGGGCACCCTACGGCCTTGACGCGGCACCGCCCCAGCACCGCCCGGTGCGGCGATTGCCACACGTCGTCGCAGGTCAGACGGCCGAAAAGAAGGTGAGCGAGCCGGCCACCTCGCCGTCGGTGAGCACCGGCGTGGAGATGGCGTCCACCGTCGTGACGGCGTCGGCGCCGGGCCCCTGGACCCGGAGCAGGCCCCGGGCCAGCCGGCCGGAGAGCAGCGCGAGCAGCGGCGGGATCTTGTCGGTCTCCTGCTCGGTCAGCTCGCTCGGGCTGGCGGTGAAGTCGACCAGGCGCAGGCCGCCCTCCAGCAGCGGCCGGCCGATGACGTCCTCGGGGGCGCCGAGGCAGAGCAGGTCGCAGCCGGACGAGGAGATCGCCACCACGGTGGTGTCGGCGTCGATGAGCAGGCAGGGCTCGGCGGCCCGGGAGACCGTGTCGGACCACTGCCCGAAGTTGTCGGACTCCTGCTCGGTCGGTGTCCCCGCTGCGGGCACGAACACTTCCGAGAGCGAGAGCTCGACGTGGGCCACCGCGCCTCCTATGTACACCGACGGTCTGTCCACGCTAGCCGGTCGTCACGACGACCGCCCGACCGCGCTGCGTCCGGTCACCGGAGCCGCACGGGCATTCGAGGGCTCGGCGACCGGGGACACGGGTCGGTGCGACGGGTGCCCGGTGTCAGGCGGCCGGCGACGGCGCGGGCCGACGGAACCACCGGGGCGGAGCCGCGGACCGCGTGGCGTCGCCGGAGACGTTACCGGCGGGCGGCCCGCTTGTCAGCGGCCGTTCGGCCCTCCTCGTACCACCGGTAGTCGGCGGCTGGACGGTACGTGCCGTTGAGCCACGTCGACGGAGCCTGGGCGACCCGGGAGAGCTTCTCGGCGGTGGCCGGACTGATCCGGTTGCCGCCCGCCACGAGCAGGCGGTCCAACTCCCGGTGGGTGGCCATGAGGCAGTCCTTGGGCAGGCCGTAGACGCTGATGACCCCGGAGCCGACGAAGGTCAGCACCGGGGTAACCGGGATCGGCAGGCCGACGGCGTCGGAGAGGGCCTTGGCGGCCCGCTTGGCGTCGCGGCGGGCCTCGGCCACATAGGGCGGACGCTTGCCGTTGATCTGCACGACGTCGCCGGCGACGAGCACCCGGGCCCGGCCGTGGTCGGCGACGGTGACCGCGAAGAGCCCGCTCGGCCCGATGGCGAGGAAACCGGCCCGCTCGTCCTGGGTGCGGTCGAGCAGCACGTCCGCGGCGTCCGTGCGGGGCCACTCGATGACGTGCCAGGCGGGGCCGAGGTGGTCGAGTTGGCCGAGGGCGCGGGCCCCGGCCGCCTCCAACCTGCGGGCCCCCCGCTCGGCCCGGCGGCGGCGGGCCCACTCGAGCGGAGTCGGTCGGGCCGGCTCGAGCACCGAGGTGGACTCGACCCGGGGATGCGGCACCGAGACGGGCGGCAGTGCCCGGCTCGGTACGGCTCGGCGAGCGGGAAAGACAGTCATCGCGACCTCCGGCAAAAGGTCTCTCGAAGTTATGTCTTCACTACCCTACGTTGCACACCCCGGTGTTCGGCAAGTTGGAGCGCCGGAATGAGTGCGGATGAATGCCATATTCATTCACACTTCTTTTCCCGGATGGTGCGGAAGCCTGTCCTACGCTGCGAGGGTGACCCACTACGTGGACAGCGAGGTCGGTCGGCTCGGCACGGTGCTGCTGCACCGCCCGGGGCCGGAACTCGCCCGCCTCACCCCACGCAACAACGACTCCTTGCTCTTCGACGCTATCCCATGGGTGGGCAGGGCGCAGGAGGAGCATGACGCCTTCGCGGCGGCCCTGCGGTCCCGCGGGGTGGAGGTGCTCTACCTGGCCACCCTGCTGGCCGAAACCCTGGCCGTGCCGGACGCGCGGGCCGAGCTGACCGAGTTGGTGCTCCGCTCGCCCCGGCTGGGCGACACCCTGCGCCGCCGGGTCGCCGACCACCTCACCTACCTCGACCCGGCCGCCCTGGCCGACGTGTTCGTCGCCGGGCTCGCCCACGAGGAGGTGCGGATCGGCCCGGACCGCCCCGGCGGTCTGGTCTGGACGCTGATGGACCGGCACGACTTCGTCATCGACCCGCTGCCCAACCTGCTCTTCACCCGCGACTCGTCGGTCTGGATCGGGGACCGGGTCGGGGTGACCAGCCTGGCCATGCCGGCCCGCCGCCGCGAGACCACGCTGACCGACGCGATCTACCGCTACCACCCCCGCTTCGTCGGCACCGAGTTCGTCTACCACCCCGAGCTGGAGCACCTGGAGGGCGGCGACGTGCTGCTGCTCGCGCCGGGGGTGCTCGCGGTCGGCGTCGGCGAGCGGACCACGCCGGCCGGCGCGGAGCGGCTGGCCCGGCAGGTATTCGCCGCCGGGCTCGCGCACACCATCCTGGTGGTGCCGATCGCCCAGGAGCGGGCCACCATGCACCTGGACACGGTCTGCACGATGGTCGACGTCGACGCCGTGCTGATGTACCCGAACATCGCCAACGAGCTCACCGCGTACACGGTCATCGCCGGCGCGGACGGCGAGGATCCGCGGGTCGACGGCCCGGCGCCGTTCCTGCGGGCCGCCGCCGACGCCATGGACCTCGACCAGCTCCGGGTGATCGACACCGGTCTCGACCCGGTCACCGCCGAACGGGAGCAGTGGGACGACGGCAACAACACCCTCGCCCTGGCGCCACGACTCTGCGTCGGCTACGAGCGGAACGTGGAGACCAACGCCCAGCTGGAGCGGGCCGGCATCGAGGTGATCGCCATCGCGGGGTCGGAGCTGGGCTCCGGACGGGGCGGCCCGCGCTGCATGTCCTGCCCGCTGGTCCGCGACCCGCTGCGCCGCTGAACGACGACGGGCCCCGGTCGGTGACCGGGGACCGCGGCGACGATCGGCTCAGCGCAGGGTGAGCTGGCGGCCGAGCAGGCCCTGGCGGGCCCGGCGCCCGGCGGCGTCCAGCGGCCCCCGCTCCTCCAGCGCCTCGGCGTACCGCTTGGCGAACCCGGTCACCGGCTCCTCCCAGTCGGTGGCCGGCGCGTCCTCGGGCAGGTCCCACACCGGCACCAGGCGGCCGTGCGCCCGGAACATGCCGGCGAACCGGGTGTTGTCGCCCAGGGTCAGCGTGCCGGCCGCGCTCAGCCGGGACAGGGCGTCCAGCGCCACGTCCTCGTCCTCCGGCAGCACCCAGCGCACGTGCGCCTTCTCCGGCACCCGGCACCAGTACGCGGCCCGCGCCGCGGCCAGCTTCACCGTCGGGTAGATCGCCGCGTTGGCCCGCTCCAGGGACGCCTGCACGTTCGGGTCGTCGGCGGCACCCGGGTCGAGCCAGAACTCGAACCCCCCATGCATGCTGATCTCCAGCGGGCCGTCCACCAGGATGTCCTGGAGACGGGGGCCCGGCCCGGGCAGCGGCGGCACGCTCACCTGGCCGCCCGGCTCGGTCCGCAGCGCGCAGAGCAGCGCGTCGGCCAGGTCCCGGGAGACGTCGCCGGACTGCTGGTGCCGCTGGAGGCCGATGAAGACGCGCCCGTCCGGCTTGGTCATCGCCGGGGCGGCCAGCGGCAGCACGGTGGCCAGGGTGACCGCCCGGTCCCCGTACTCCTCGACCAGCTCGGGGGTCAGCCGCAGCGGCGCGGAGGCGGCCGGCACCAGCTCGCGCAGGGCGATCCACTCCGGCTCGTCGACCAGGCCCTCGAACGGTCGGGGCACGAAGACGTCGCGCACCTTCTCCCGCTTGGGGGTGGCTTCGGCGGCCCGCTGGGTCTTTCGACGCTTGCTCACGGCGAAACAGCCTAGATGCCGGACCGGACGGCCGTGGGCGCAACCCGCCTGCCCGGTCGGCTCAACCGGCCACGACCAGATCCGACCGGGTCACGCCGGTCGGGTCGAACTCCGCCCAGACGCTCTGGCCCAGGCCGTCCCGCTCGACCCCCCAGCGGCTCGCCAGCCCGGAGATGATGTGCAGGCCGCGCCCGTCGACGGCGTCGGGGTTGGCGACCCGCATCAGCGGGCCGGAGGCGGCCCCGCCGTCGGTCACCCGGAGCTGGACGGTCTGCCCGCCGGCCGTCGTCCGCAGCCGCCAGGACACCCGGACCACGCCCCCGGGCAGCGGGTCGGCGTGTCGCACGGCGTTGCCGACCAGCTCGGCGAGGACCGCGACCAGGTCGGCCAGCAGGGTCGGGGGTACGACCTCGGCCAGCTCGTCGGCGAGGCGGTGCCGGGCCCGACGCGCGCCGGTGGCGTGGTGGGGCACCACCACGCACCACGATCGTTCGGCCGAACCCGTCGACACCGTCGTTCCTTCCCACCCCCGTGCGGGCCGGGTTCATCCCCGTGGCAGCCGCACCTCTGCGACCGTACCCCCACCGGCTCTCGGTCGGAGGGATACCCATCCATTCTGCTGTTCAACGATCTGCCGGACGAGATAGAGCCCCAGACCGGCTCCCGGGTAGCGCCGCCGGTCACCGGACTCCCCCTGCCAGAACCGGTCGAATGCCCGCTCCACGTGCTCCGGCCGGATGCCGATGCCCCGGTCGGCGACCCGGAAGGAGACGGTCCGCTCGTTGGCCTCGGCGCAGACCTCGATCGGGGTGTCCGGCAGCGAGTACTTGCCGGCGTTGGTGCTCAGCTCGGTGAGCACGGTGGCCAGGGTGTGCCGGTCGCCGAGCGCCTTGGGCAGGTCGGCCGGCAGGTCGAGGACGATCCGGTGCCGGACGTCCGCCGGCAGGTCCAGCACCGCCGCGCGCAGCGCGTCGCCCAGGTCGAACGGGGCGGCCGGCTCGCCGCCGGGGCGGTTCTCGGTGGCGGCGGTGAGCAGCCGGTCGACCAGCCGGGCCAGATCGTTGGCGCGCTGCCCGATGATCCGGGCGGCCTGCCGCCGGTCGTCGTCGCTGAGCGACTCCCAGTGATCGGTGAGGGTGTCCGCGTACCCCTTGATCACGGTGACCGGGGTGCGCAGCTCGTGGCTGGTCACCGCGACGAAGAGGTCCCGGTCGTGGTCGCGCCGCTGCTGGTCGGTGATGTCGCGGAAGGTGACCACCCGCAGCGCGCCCGGCCCGGGCAGCTCGCCGGAGGTGATCCGCAGCCAGCGGCCGTCCGGCAGCCGGTGGTCGAGCACCTGGCCGGACGGGGGGAGCGGGAACGGCAGCGGCCGGTTCAGCGCCTCGCCGGCCGGCCGGCCGGTCACCTGGGCGGCGGCCGGGTTCCAGAGCCGGACGTGGTGGTCGCGGTCGACCACCGCCAGGCCGTCGGCGAGCGCCGCCACCACGGGGCCGTCGCCGTGCACCGGCAGGCCGGTCTGGTCGCCGTACATGTGGGCGATGCAGGCGGCCACGTAGCCGACCACCGCGCGCTGGGAGGCGTCCAGCGGCCCGCCCTCCGGGTAGAGGGCGTGCAGGCTGCCCACCGTCAGGCCGCCGATCTCGGCGCGCGCCAGGATCATCCGGCGCAGCCCGCGCGCGGCGACCTCGTCGGCGAGCGCGCCGGGGATCGCGTCGACCCGGACCTCGCGGACGGGCGGGCCGGAGAGCAGGCAGACGGTGGCCGGGTCGGTGGCCGGCAGCGGGCAGCCGGTGAGGAACTCCGCAGTGCCGGTCGCCGCGATCACCCGCCCACCGGCGGGGGCGAACTCCACGAACACCAGGCCGGCCGCGCCGACTGCCGGCTCGACCTCGCGGAGCAGCCGGGTGAGCACGGCCAGCCCGGACTCACCCGAGTTGATCATCTTGATCACGTTGGTGTGGCCGGCGATGAGGGCGGTGAAGTCGGTTCGCTCCGGCATGTCCCGAGTGTGCCGTGCCGCCCGGCCCGGGGACACCCCCTGGCCGGGCGACCGCCCACCGGTCGGACCGGGGGCTCATCGGCCCAACCGGGCCAACGTCCGGGCGGGCCGGTCGGTGATCACCCCGTCCACCCCGGCGGCCAGCACCAGCTCAAGGTCGGCCGGCTCGTTCACCGTCCAGACGTAGACCTGGTTGCCGGCGGCCCGCAGCGCGGGGACGAGCTGCGGGCGGGCCCGGACCAGGCCGATGCCCGGCCCGGCGATCCGGGTGCCGAACGGCAGCCGGCCCAGCCGCAGCCAGCGCGGCAGCACCTCCAGCAGCAGCACGGTGGGCAGCGCCGGCGCGAGGTCGCGGATCCGGCGGACGGCCAGCGGGGAGAAGGACATCACGGTGACCCGGACCGGGTCGTCCGGGCCGGGCTCGGCCAGGCCGTACCGGCGCAGCACGGTGACCAGTCGGCGCTCGACGTCCCGGCCGTAGCGGGAGGGGTGCTTGGTCTCGACGAGCAGCCGGACCGGCCGCCCGGCGGCGAGCACCGCGTCGAGCAGCCGCTCCAGCGTCAGCAGCCGGGTGTGTGACTCGTCGAGCGGTTCGTCCCCGTCGGCCGCCGACCCGCCGGGGTGCCACGAGCCGAAGTCGAGCGTCTCCAGCTCGGCGAGGGTGCGCGCGCTGACCAGCCCGTGACCGTTGCTGGTCCGGTCCAGCCGGCGGTCGTGAACGCAGACCAGGTGCCCGTCCCGGGTCAGCCGGACGTCGCACTCCAGACCGTCCGCGCCCTCGTCGAGGGCGCGCAGGTAGGCGGCGAGCGTGTGCTCCGGCAGGTCGTGGGAGGCGCCGCGGTGCGCGAAGACCAGGGGGGTGGTCATGGCCGCGTCGCGCCTCAGGCGACCCGGCCCGGCTGCCCGTCGTCGGTGACCACCGGGCGGCCGGCGGCGGCCCAGTCGCCCATCCCGCCCTCGACGTTGCGGACCTGGTCCCAGCCGTTGCGCATCAGGTACGCGACCACCTGCGCGGACCGGCCGCCCGAGCGGCAGATCACCGCCACCTCGCGGTCGTCCGGCACCTCGGCGATCCGGGCGGGCAGCTCGGTCATCGGCAGGTGGTGGGCGGTCGGCGCGTGGCCGGCGCCCCACTCGTCGTCCTCCCGGACGTCGAGGAGGTAGATGTCGTCGGGCACGGCCGACGCGGGCACGCTGGGAACCTGGGGTCCGAACACGGCTACCAAGCCTAGCGGCCCGCTCCGGTCAGAGCTGGTTGACCCAGCGGGGGTGGGCCCCGGCCCATTCCGGCATCCGGGTGCCGCGCAGCGCGTCGAAGAGCCCGCCGCCGCCGTTGTCGAGCACCACGTACGAGACCTGGTCGATGGTCTGCGGGTAGGAGGGCACCTGGACCCCGCGCAGGGCGTCCGCGGGCAGCCCGCGCAGCGCGAAGAGCAGGTCCTCCACGGGTACGCCGTTGCTGTCCAGGGTCAGCGCGCCGCCGACCGCCCGGAGCACCCGGTCCAGCTTCACCGGGTCGCTGCGCAGGTGGGTCTCGCCGGCCTTGTCGAGCACCGCCCGGAGCATCTGCTGCTGGTGGCGCTGCCGGTCGTAGTCGCCGCCGGGCAGGTCGTAGCGCTGCCGTACGTAGTCCAGCGTCCGGGCGCCGTCCATCTGCTGGCAGCCGGGGTCGAACTGGGTCTTCGTGTGGATCGACCGGACCGGGGTGTCGACGCACATCCGGATGCCGCCGAGCAGGTCGATGACCTGCTTGAAGCCGGAGAAGTCGACAAGTGCGGCGCCGTCGAAGCGCACCCCGGTGAGCCGGGTCAGGGTGGCGCTGAGCAGCCGGGCCCCGGCTTCGCCCCCGCCGCCGTGCTCGTACGCCGCGTTGACCTTGTCCTGGCCGCCGCCGTAGCCGGGCGCCGCCGGGATGGCGACCAGCAGGTCGCGCGGCACGGAGATCAGGTACGCCTGCCGCAGCCCGGCCGGCACGTGCACGATGAGGATGCTGTCCGAGCGCTGGTCCTCGGGGTTCGCGCCGAGCCGGTGGTCCGACCCGATCAGCAGGTAGTTGAGCGGACCGGAGAGGTTGGTGCGCTTCTGCCGGGCGGACGCGTCGAGCAGTTGTTCCTTGGTGACCGTGCGGTCGTACCGGTTGGTGAGCCAGTGCATGCCGGCCACGCCGAGGGTGGCGAGCAGGAGCAGGGCCAGACCGGCGCCGAGCAGGAACCGCGGCCAGCGGGCGGATCGGGTCCGCCCGCGTGCGTTCCGTGCTGGCCTGAACGTGACGTTCCCCCCGTAGCCGCGACATGAGACCCGCTCACGTCAGGCTACGGGGGGAACCGCCGGGCGGTGCCGCTTTCGCCGCGGCTACCGACCGGTCACCAGGTCATTTGCGGGTGGAGAGGACGTTCGGGTTCGCCACCACGAAGTCGGCGAGCTTGTCCTCCTTCACCGCCTTGAACATGTCCATGCTCTGCTCGTTGAGCGATTCCTTGGTGTGGTCGGCGTTCGGGCTGTAGGTGCCGCCGTTGGTACGAAGGGTGACCAGGTCGTTCCCGCTGACGCCCTTGAGCGTGAAGATGAAGTCCGCGATCGGCACGCCGCCGGTGTCCAGGATGAAGGCCTTGCCGGCCGCCTTGATCAGCTGGTTCAGCTTGATCGGGTTGGTCAGCATGCCCTTGTCGGTCGCCTTCTTCGCCATCGCCTTGATCAGCTGCTGCTGGTTCTGCTGGCGGTCGTAGTCGCTGTTCGGCAGGCCGTAGCGCTGGCGGGCGAAGTCGAGGGCCTCCCAGCCCTCCATCTCCTTGCAGCCCTTCTTGTGCACCACCGGCTTGTAGGGCTTGCCGGTCTTCTTCGCGTCGGCGTTCCACATCGGCTTGCCGTCGACGATCGACATGTGGTGCGACGGCACCTCGTGGCTGACGCAGATCCGCACCGTGCCGAGCGCGTCGATGACGTTCTTGAAGCCGCCGAAGTTGATGATCGCGGCACCGTCGAAGCTGATCCCGGTCATCGACTTGATGGTCTTGGCCATGAGCTGGGCACCGCCCTCCCAGCCGCCGCCGTTGCGGGCGCCGATCTGGAAGGCCGCGTTGATCTTGTCGGTGCCGCCCCGGTAGCCGCTCTTCTCGAAGGCCGGGATCCGCGCCTCGGTGTCCCGGGGGATGGAGATCAGGTAGGCCTGGTCGTGGCTGGCCGGGATGTGCAGGATGATGATCGTGTCCGAGCGGACGTCGTCGGCGGCCCAGCGCTGCCGGGCGTCCACGCCGAGCAGCAGCATGTCGATCGGGCCGTCCAGGCTGTTGCCACCCTCGGCGTTGGTCTTGCCCGCGTCACCGAGCAGGTTGCGCTGCGCGATGTTGCCGGTCGCCTGGCCGATCACCGCCTTGCTGCCGACGATCGCGAGGCCGCTGGTCATCATCAGGACGGCGCCGAAGATCACGGTGAGCTTGGCCCAGAGCGGGTCCTTGCGCTTGGTGCGCTTCTTCCCGCCACCCGGACCGCGGCCGCCGGGGTCGGGCTGCGTCGGGATGATCGGGGGAACCCACCCGGGTGATCCGGGCTCCAGTGACTGAGGGCGACGGCTGGTCTGGACCGGCATGCGTGCTCCAGCTCGGTGATCGGGGGCGGGACCACTTTACGTATCTGTTCCCGTTCTCGCGACCTCGTGCGAGGGCTATTCCCGTCAATCTCGGCCAATGACTCCGGGTTGTGGCCGAACGGCCAAATGAAAAGATCCGGCCGGCGGTTGGCTCACTGCGGGATGAGCCTTGACCGCCGACCGGATGTGCCACCATCGCGGGGGTGGCGTCAGCCGCCGCTCCCGTCGGTGTCCGTCTTCTGGTTTGCCTTCAGCCAGTCGGCCATGGTGTCCGCGGCGATGGCCTTGTACATCGCCAGTGCCTTCTCCCGGTCGGAGACCACCACCGACTGGCCGTCGATGGTCTGGCCGCCCAGGTTGGGGCTGGTGACGAAGGTCAGGTTCTCCCCGCGCAGGCTCCGGAACTGCAGCGCCATGTCGGTCAACGAGAATCCCTGGTCGACCGTGACGGCGGCGGTGACCGCCTTGAGGAAATCGTTGAGCTTCTTGGGGTTGGTCAATGTCCCGGTGCTGGCCGCCTTGTCCATCAGCGCCTTGAGGAACTCCTGCTGGTGGCGCATCCGGGCGAAGTCGCCGTCCGGGAACTGCTTGCGCTGCCGGACCCAGTCCAGGGCCTCGGCGCCGTTCATGTGGTTCACGCCCTTGGTGAACGTCCGGTACGGCTTGTGGATCGAGGTGATGGTCCGCTCCACCTTGAGGTCCACCCCGCCCAGGGCGTCGGTGACCTCCTTGAAGCCGCCGAAGTCGATGGCCATCACGTGGTCGATCCGGACGTCGCTGAAGCACTCCACGGTCTTCACCGCGAGCGGCAGGCCGCCGAACGCGAAGGCCGCGTTGATCTTGTTGCGGGAACCCGAGTCGCAGGACGCGCCGGCGTTCTCCGGGATCGGCACGTACAGGTCACGCGGGATGGAGACCAGGTAGGCGTGCTTGTGGTCGGCCGGGATGTGCATGACGATCAGCGTGTCCGCCCGCCACTTGCCGGCGGCGTCCACCTCGGCGTCCGGGTCCCGCGAGTCGCTGCCCACCAGCAGGATGTTCAACGCGCCCTCGACCTGCTTGGCCGGCCGCCCCCCGGTGATCTGGGAGAAGGGGTCGGTCCGGGCCAGGTCGCCGTTGAGGTTGCGGGCGTAGAGCCAGGCACCGGCGCCGCCGAGCAGCGCCAGCACCAGCACGGCGACGCCGGCCACCAGGCCGATCCGCCCCCAGCGCGGACGGGGGCCGCGCCGGCCGGGACCGCCCGCGCCGCCACCCGGCCCGTCCGGGCCGGTCGGTCCACCCGGACCGCCGGGCCCGCCCGAGCGCGGCTCCTCGTCGTACGAGGGGTACCAGCGGGCGTCGGTGGCGCGGGCACGCCCGCTGGTACCCCGGCCGGAGCCGGGAACCTGGGCGCGGCCCGCGCTCCGGCTCAGGGGTGCGGGGAACGGGACGCCGGCAGACGAGGTCGCTGACATGTAACCGAGGGTAGGTCGGTCGAGCCACCCGCGCCCTGAGGCGCAGGCGGGTGTCAGCCTCCTCCCAGCGGGACTCAGTAACCTAGCCGGTCGCGGAAGTACTCGATCGTGCGTCGGAGGCCGTCTTCGGGCGCCACGGTGGGTTCGTATCCCAGCAGCTCGCGGGCGAGGGTGAGATCGGGGCGGCGCATCTCCGGATCGTCGGCCGAGCGAGTGATGTAGCTCACCTCGGAGCTGCTTCCGGTGAGTGACACGATCGTCTCGGCCAGTTGCCGCATCGACATCTCGTGCTCGGTGCCGCAGTTGATCGGGCCGGTCTCGGTCGAGTCGAGCAGCAGCAGGATGCCCCGCACCAGGTCGTCGACGTAGCAGATCGACCGGGTCTGGTTGCCGGTGCCGTGCACGGTGATCGGCTCGCCGCGCAGCGCCTGGGAGATGAAGGTCGGGATGGCCCGGCCGTCGTCCGGCCGCATCCGCGGGCCGTAAGTGTTGAAGATCCGGACGATCGCGGTGTCGGTGCCCCGGCTGCGGTGGTAGGCCATGGTGGCCGCCTCCGAGAAGCGCTTCGCCTCGTCGTAGACGCTCCGGATGCCGATCGGGTTGACGTTGCCCCAGTACGTCTCGCGCTGCGGGTGCTCCTTCGGGTCCCCGTACGCCTCGGACGTGGAGGCCATCAGGAACCGGGCGCCGTCGGCGGTGGCCCGCTCCAGCAGGTGCAGCGTGCCCACCGAGCCGACCCGCAGGATCTCCACCGGCAGCTTCTCGAAGTCGGTGGGGCTGGCCGGGGAGGCCATGTGCAGGATCGCGTCGAACCGCTCGGCCATCGCCGGGTGGTCGGTCGGCAGCCCCTCGGAGATGTCCGCCTCGATCAGCGAGAAGGTCGGCTTCTCGAGCAGGTGCGCGATGTTGTCCTTGGAGCCGGTGACGAAGTTGTCCAGCACCACGACCGTGCAGTCGCGCTCGATGAGCCGGTCGACCAGGTGCGACGGGACGAAGCCGGCGCCGCCGGTGACGAGGATGCGATGTCCGGAGCCGAAGCGGGGAGCGACCTTCATGCCGGCCAGCCTACTCAAGCCGGTGGGCCGGAGCCGACGACGGCTCCGGCCCACCGGGGTGGGGGTGTGGTCAGTGCGCGCCCGCGCCGGTGAGCGAGCGCACCTCCAGTTCGGCGTACTTCTCCTCGTCGTGCTCCTTCGACAGCAGCGTGCCGATCCAGCCGCAGAGGAAGCCGAACGGGATCGAGATGATGCCCGGGTTCGACAGCGGGAACCAGTGCCAGTCGTGGTCGGGGAACATGGCCGTCGGCGCCCCGGAGACCACCGGGGAGAAGAAGACCAGCACCACGGCGGCGAGCAGGCCGCCGTAGATGGCCCAGACCGCGCCCGAGGTGTTGAACCGCTTCCAGAACAGGCTGTAGAGGATCGCCGGCAGGTTGCCCGAGGCGGCGACCGCGAACGCCAGCGCCACCAGGAACGCCACGTTCAGGCTCTGCGCGAAGATCGACAGCACGATGGAGATCGCGCCGATCACCAGGGCGGAGATCCGGGCGACGTTCACCTCCTGCCGCTCGGACGCCTGGCCGTTCTTCATGACGTTGGCGTAGAAGTCGTGCGCCAGGCTGGACGACGAGGCGAGGGTGAGCCCCGCGACCACCGCCAGGATCGTGGCGAAGGCCACCGCCGCGATGATCGCCAGCAGCGTCGCCCCGCCCAGGTTCCCGCCGAAGAAGTCCTTGCCGAGCGCCTCGGCGAGCTGCGGGGCGGCCGTGTTGCCGGCCTTGTCCTGCGCGGTGATCGCCTTGCCGCCGACCAGCGCCGCCGCGCCGAAGCCGAGGGCGAGGGTGAGCAGGTAGAAGGTGCCGATGATGCCGATCGCCCAGAGCACGCTCTTCCGGGCCGCCTTCGCGGTCGGCACGGTGTAAAAGCGGATCAGGATGTGCGGCAGGCCGGCCGTGCCGAGCACCAGCGCGATTCCCAGCGAGAGCAGGTCCATCTTGCTGTAGAAGGTCTTCAGCGCGTCGCCGGGTGTCTCCACGCCGTAGCGCAACCCGGGTTCGAGGAAGGCCGCTCCCTTGCCCGAGGCGTCGGCCGCGTCACCGAGCAGGGAGGACAGGTTGAACTTGTACTTCGCCAGCACCAGCAGGGTCATCACCAGCGCACCCGTCATCAGCAGGAACGCCTTGACGATCTGCACGTACGTGGTGCCCTTCATGCCGCCCACGGTGACGTAGATGATCATGAGGGCGCCGACCATGATGATGGTGGCGACCTTCGCGGTGTCGGCGTCCATGCCGAGGAAGGTGGTGCCCGGCTTGATGCCGAGCAGCAGGGCGACCAGCGCGCCCGCACCGACCATCTGGGCCAGCAGGTAGAAGATCGACACCGTGATGGTGGAGACCGCGGCCGCCGTCCGGACCGGGCGCTGGCGCATCCGGAAGGCCAGCACGTCGGCCATCGTGTACCGGCCGGAGTTGCGCAGCAGTTCGGCGACGAGCAGCAGCGCCACCAGCCAGGCGACCAGGAAGCCGATCGAGTAGAGGAAGCCGTCGTAGCCGTACAGGGCGATGATGCCGGCGATGCCCAGGAAGGACGCGGCGGACATGTAGTCGCCGCCGATCGCCATGCCGTTCTGGAAGCCGGAGAAGGACCGGCCGCCGGCGTAGAAGTCGGTGGCGGTCTTGGTCTGGCGGCTGGCCCAGACCGTGATGGCCAGCGTGATCGCCACGAAGACCAGGAACAGCGTGATGGTCAGGTTGCGGGCGGTCGTGCCGCCCGCCTCAGCCGCGAGAACCGTGTTCATGGGTCACCTCCCCCACCTCGGCGCGGAGCCGGTCGGCCACCGGGTCGATCCGCCGGTCGGCGAACCGCGAGTAGAGCCAGGCGATGACGAACGTGGAGACGAACTGGAGCAGGCCGAAGACCAGGGCGACGTTGATGTTGCCGACCAGCTTCGTGCCCATGAAACCCCGCGCGTACGCGGAGAGGATGACGTAGAGCGCGTACCACAGGAAGAACGCGACGGTCATCGGGAAGACGAAGCCGCGCAGTGCGCGCCGCAACCCGGCGAACTCGTCCGACCGCTGGACGGCGAGGTACCGTTCCGCCGCCGACTCGGCGGGTGCGGACGCGGGTGTGTCCGTGGACATCTGTGGATCACCACCTTCGCAGGCGTGGGGAGTTTCCGCGCACGGTAGAGAGCGCGCTCCCCGCCGGGGAAGGCTCGGATCGGCGACGGTCGACGGCTGCGCCGAACGGCAGTCCGGCTGCGCCGAGTGACCTACGTCACTCCGGTCACCGGTCGGTGGTCAGTCGGTCAGCCCCCGGTAGCGGCCGCGGTAGTGCAGCAGCGGCGCGGTCTCCTCGGCCAGGTCGACCGCCTCGACGGTCGCCTCGACCAGCAGGCCCCAGCCGTACTCCCGGGCGGTGTCGAGGCGGCACCCGGCCCACCCGCCGGCGTCCGTGGGCACCGGCCCGTACGGCGTGTCGGTCCAGGAGTCGAGGGCGAAGAGGCCGCCCGGCGAGGGGAAGAGGCCGGCGAAGCGGTCGGCGAGCTGCCGGTGCTGCGGGCCGAGCGGCGCGACCGCGAACCGGCCCGCCTCCTCCACCGCCGCCCACAGGTCCGACTCCGGGTCGACCAGCCCGAGCAGCCGGTCCGGCTCCCCCTCGGCCACCAGGGTGGACGAGACGGTCAGCCCCGCCGGGCCGGGCGCGGTCCAGAGCGTCACCGGAGCGGCCAGCCGGCCACGCAGCCGGCGGACCGGCGAGCGCTGCCCGGCCGGCACGGCGAACGGGTCGGTGTGGTGGATCTCGGCGCCCGGCTCATGATTCACGTGAAACATTGTGCCGCCCCGGCCCCGGGCCCAACCCAGGAAGCGCCGGTGCAGGTCCCGGGCGCCGGGAAGCTGCTCGGTGGCCTCCGCCAGGAGGCGACCCAGGAAGAGCAGCAGCGCGGTCCGGTCGTGCCGGTACTCCGCCAGCAGGGCGAGCCGCGCCGGCTGGCACGGCCAGTGCGCCCCGCACGCCCGACACCGCCACGCCGGCCGCATTGCCACGTGCGCCCTGGCCTGGCCCGGTCTCTTCCAGATCTTGGACGGATTCGGCCCCGCAGGGGGCCGTCTGCGTCCAAGATCTCGGCGGTCGTCGCTCATCAGGGCCTCCCCGGGAAGGGGTCGCCCCGGCCGGGGGATGGCCGGGGCGACCTGCCGCAGGACCGGCCGCCGGGTCGTCGCCTCCACCAGCCGGGCCGCGCCCCTCCACCCTGGACTCGGCGGCTCGGGCAGGGGAGGATGCCAGGGCTTACTACACAGCGCGATCACGTACTTACCGGAGAGGTAAGGATGAACATCGAGGTGTGGATCCGGGCGTTGAAGGCCGCCCGGGCGGGTGCGGACGTCTCGCAGGAAGGGCTGGCCGCGCTGATCAGGTGGAGCCCGTCCACGGTGGCCGCCATCGAGACCGGGCGACGCCGGCCGACCATGGAGTTCGCGGTCGCCGCCGACCAGGCCCTCGGCACCGGCGGCCTCCTCGCCAGCCTGCTGGCGGCGGGCGAGGAGAACAGCGGGCCAGCCTGGTTCGAGTCGTGGCCCGGCCACGAAGAGCGGGCGATCCGGCTGTGCTACTTCGAGCCGTGTCTGGTCCCTGGCCTCCTGCAAACCGAGGAGTATGCCCGGTCGGTCGCCTCGGCCGGCGGCTTGTACCGGAGCGATCGGGTGGAGGAGTTGGTCAGCCTCCGGATGAGCCGGCAGCGCCTGCTCTACCGGGAGAATCCGCCTGAGTGCATGTTCGTCATCGACGAGAGCGCTCTGCGCAGGCCGATCGGAGGACCGGCAGCCATGGACCGCCAGCTTGGCCGGCTGCTCGAAGCTGCCGAGCTTCCCGGCGTGCGGCTGCATGTCCTGCCGCTCGATGTCGGCGCGCATGTCTCGATGGGCGGTGGCTTCGTGCTCGCGGAGCTACCCGGACACGACCGTCTGCTCTGTCTCGACAACGCCGCTCGCGGTCAGATCGCCGACTATCCGGAGTGGATAGGCTTGGTGCAGCGCAAATGGGAGCATCTGCTTGGTGAGGCGCTCGGCGAAAGCGCCTCACTCGATTTGATCAACAAGCTGAAGGTGACGCCATGACGAGTGTCGCGCCCCGCTGGCGCAAGTCGGTCCGGTCGGCCAACGAGGGCAACTGCGTCGAGGTGGCGGACAACCTGCCCGGGGTGGTGCTGGTGCGGGACAGCAAGGACCCGTCCGGGCCCGCGCTCGCCTTCACCCCGGACGCCTGGCGCTCCCTGGTGACCAGCCTCCGCCGGCGCGCGCTCGACTGAGGGCCCTACCCTGCCGGGCATGTCTCTCGTCTCACCGCAGCAGCTCGCCCAGGAGCGCGTCGTCAGCGCGGACGCCATTCTCGGCGGCCAGGTCGACCTGCGCGCCTACCCGCACCGGCACCTCGTGGTCACCGCCAAGCATTCCTGGGGACGCAGCGGGTTCCGGCCGCTCATGGAGGCGGTCGAGCACCTGTCGAACTACGGCTGGGAGCTGGTCAACGTGACCAGCGTCGGTGACGGCCACCATCTCTACGCGGCCATGCGCCGCTCGGCCTGAACCGGCTATTCGGCGAGGGAGCGGCGGGCGGCGGCCAGCACCTCCGGGTCGGCGCAGCCGGCGGCGTACCCGGCGATCCGGCGGCGGATGTCCCGGCGCAGCAGCCAGACCCCGAGCCGCTCGGCGACCGGGCGCAGGAACGCCGGCCAGCACCGGAAGTTGTACCGCCAGGTGGCCAGTGTCGTCCCGGGCTCCGGGCCCGGGGCGAACCGCCAGCCGCCGCCGAACCGCTCGAAGAACCAGGGCCCGCGGACCATCTTCATGCCCACGTTTGTCGGCGGGGCCCAGGAGATGTACTCGCTGACCATGACGAGGCCGTGCCGGGACCGGGTGAAGGTGCGCACGCCCCGGCCGGGGCGGGTCGCCCCGTCGACGAAGTGCTGCTCGCGGACGAACGGGTCCCAGCGGTAGCGGACCGGCGCCACGGTCTGCGACACGGCGAAGGCCAGCTCCGGGGGGACCGGAACGGTGGTCACCGCCTCGACGACCGGCATCAGCGCCTCGGGGTGACGGCGGCCAGCAGCTCCGGCTGCCGGTGGTCCAGCACGTCGCCGGCCAGGTACGCGCCGAGCAGCGCCGCG
Source organism: Micromonospora sp. MH33 (assembly GCF_003013775.1). Classification (NCBI taxonomy): domain Bacteria; kingdom Bacillati; phylum Actinomycetota; class Actinomycetes; order Micromonosporales; family Micromonosporaceae; genus Micromonospora; species Micromonospora sp. MH33. The sequence goes on along the minus strand of NZ_MUYZ01000016.1, from coordinate 24,953 downwards.
CCCAGCCCGTACGCCAGGCCGACCGGCAGGGCCAGCCAGAGCCAGACGTCGCCGAGCAGCGCGGCGGCCACCACCACGGGCACCCCCGCCACCGCCGAGGCCACCATCGACACCAGGGCGTACAGGCCCTTCGCCATCCCGGCGCCGGTGTTCATGGCGAACGGGTTGCTGGTCTCCGGCAGCGCGTAGCCGCCGAGCACCGAGACCGCCGCGTTGATCGCCAGCCCGCAGCCGTACGCGGCGAACAGCCCGCCGGCCATCAGGCCCAGCCAGCCGGGTCGCCCGAGCAGGACGGCCAGCACCACGGCGACGGTGCCGAGGATCGGCACCACGTAGAGCGAGAACGCGGCCATCCGGGCCCGCAGCTCCACCCGCCCCGGCACGCCCGCCACCACGTTGGCCGCGTACGCGCTGCCGTCGAAGCCGAACTGGTTGGCCAGGGTCACCGAGGCGAGCACCCCGACGAAGAGCATCGAGAGGCTGACCACCACCGGAGACGCATCGGCCGTGGCCTGACCGAACGCGGCCCCGCCCTCGGTGGCGAACCGGGAGCCGCCCAGGTTGACCATCAGTGGCACGAAGATGCCGACCACCGCCACGGTGATCAGGTTGGCCCGCCGCCGGGCGTCCCGCCACCAGTAGCGGCACTCCCGGGCGACCAGCGCGCCGAACCGGTCCCGCCGCGCCCAGCCGACCGCCCGGGGGAAGAGCTGCCCGACCGCGCCGCCGGCCGCAGCGCCGCGCCGGTCCCGGGCCGGCCCGGCGCTCGCCGCGCCCACCATCGCCGATTCCAGCGACCGCGACCACCAGAACAGGAGTACGCCGATCGCCGCCACGGTGATCAGCAGCTTCAGCACGGCGGCCCAGGACCGGCCCTCGGCCACGTCGACGCCGGCCGTCCAGGGCGCCCCGAACGGGGTCCAGCCCACCACCCGGGCCACCCCGGTCAACCGGTCCCAGTCGGCCTGCTGAACCGCGCCGAGCACCAGCAACTGCAACGGGCCGAGCAGCGCGGCGAGCACCGCGAGCAGCACGGCGGCCAGGTCGCGTACCCGGCGGGAGCGGAGCATGGTGGCGAAGGCGCTGGTCACCGCGCGGGCGCCGGCCACGCAGAGCAGCAGGCCGAGGAGCACCCCGAGCACCGCGACCAGCGCGGCGAACCAGCCGCCCAGCGCGCCGGCGGTGAGCACCAGCCCGGCGGCCGTCACCAGCGTCGCCAGCACCGGGACGCTGACCAGGGCGGCCGCGAACAGCCCGGTGACCAGGGTGCGGCGGGAGAGCGGGAGCAGCGCGAACCGGGCCGGGTCCAGGGTCTCGTCCACACCGAAGAAGACCAGCGGCAGCAGCAGCCAGCCGAGGGTCAGCAGGCCGCCGCCGAACGCGGCGGTCATCAGCGCGTACCGGGACTCACCGGCCAGGCCGGGCGCGGCGAACAGGAAGAAGCCCCCGGCGGCGAACCAGAGCCCGAACAGCACACCGCCCACGAACAGCGCGATCCGCCACGCCTGGCCGCGGAAGTTGTTGCGAAGCACCCGCAGCTTGAGGCGGACGAAGTGCCGGGGCGAGACGGCCCGGGCCGGCGGCTCGGCCGCGGTCACCGGGACAGCCACGACAGTTCCTCGCCCGTCGCCGTACGCCCGCCGACCACCTCGACGAAGACCTCCTCCAGCGACCGGTCGCCGCGCACCTCGGTGAGCGTGCCGACCCTCTTGATCCGGCCGTCGGCCAGGATCGCCACGTGCGAGCAGAGCCGTTCGACGACCTCCATGACGTGGCTGGAGAAGATCACCGTGCCGCCGCCCACGACGTAGCGGTGCAGGATGTCCCGGATCAGCGCCGCGGACACCGGGTCGACGGCCTCGAACGGCTCGTCCAGCACCAGCAGCCGGGGGCCGTGCAGCAGCGCGCAGGCCAGGCCGATCTTCTTCTTCATGCCGGCCGAGTAGTCGACCACCAGGGTGCGGCCGGCGTCGGTGAGCGCCAGCACGTCGAGCAGCTCCGCCGCCCGCTGGTCGACCACCGCCGGGTCCATGCCGCGCAGCAGACCCTGGTACGCCAGCAGTTCCGCCCCGCTGAGCCGGTCGAAGAGGCGTACCCCGTCGGGCATCACGCCGAGCAGCCCCTTGGCGTGCACCGGGTCGGCCCAGACGTCGTGCCCGAGGACCCGGGCCTGGCCGGCGTCGGGCCGCAGCAGGCCGACGGCCATGGAGAGGGTGGTCGTCTTGCCGGCCCCGTTCGGGCCGAGCAGCCCGTAGAACGAGCCGGTCGGCACGTCGAGGTCGACGCCGGCGACCGCCACCTTGGTGTCGAACCGCTTGGCCAGGCCACGGAGGGACAGCGCCGGGTGCTGATCGGTCATGCCCACGACCGTAGCCCGCGCCGACCAGCGATCGCTCCCGCCGGAGGATGATCTTCTCGTCCTACCTGAGCCGGACGCCAGCAGCTACAGGCGCAGCGTCTCCGGGGTGTGCAGGCGGAGCATCGTGACGCCGACGTCCCGGGGCAGCCGCCGCCGGGTGGCCATGGACACCGCCACCATCACGGTGAACGCCAGCGGCACCGTCCACGCGGCCGGCTGGGTGGTGAGCGTGGCCGGCCAGCCGGACAGCGGCGGGCCGAGCACGGTGAGCAGCACCGCGCCGATCGCGGCGCCGCCGCCGGCCAGCACCCCCGCGGCGGCGCCCAGGTCGGTCAGGCCGCGCCACCAGATGCCGAGGACCAGCAGCGGGCAGAAGCTCGACGCGGCCACCGCGAAGGCCAGCCCGACCACCTGGGAGACGTCCAGCCCGGAGACGTTGAGCGCGAGCACCGCCGGCACCCCACCGGCGATCACCGTGGCCAGCCGGAAGCCGCGTACCGAGCCGCGGCCGAGGACGTCCGTGGAGATCACCCCCGCCACGCTGGTGAGCAGGCCGGACGAGGTGGAGAGGAAGGCCGCGAACGCCCCCGCGGCGACCAGCGCGGCGAGCAGCCGGCCGGTGATGCCGTCGCCCAGCGTCGCCCCGGGCAGCAGCACCACCACCGCGTCGGTCTGGCCGGTGACGAGCAACTGCGGCGTGTAGATCCGGCCCAGCACGCCGTAGATCGTGGGCAGCAGGTAGAAGACGCCGACCAGGGCCAGCACCACCAGCGTGGTCCGCCGGGCGGCGGCGCCGTCGGGGTTGGTGTAGAAGCGCACCAGCACGTGCGGCAGGCCCATGGTGCCGAGGAAGGTGGCCAGGATCAGCGAGTACGTCCCGAACAGGCCCCGGTCGTCGTCGCCGGCGGTGTCCGGCAGCAGCCAGTCGGTGGCGGCGGTGGCCGTGCCGGAGACCTCGGGCACCGGGTCGCCGGCGGCGAAGTCGAGACGGTCGCCGGGGCGTACCTCCCGGATGTCGCCGTCGGGCAGGGTGAGCGTCGCGCGGTGCTCGACCACCACGGTGGTCGCGGTCCGGAACATCGGCCCGTCGGGCGGGGTCACCGCCGGGCGGGCGTCGGCCTGCCACTGCAACGCCAGGAAGATCGCGGGTACGGCGAGCGCGGTGAGCTTCAACCAGTACTGGAAGGCCTGCACGAAGGTGATCGCCCGCATCCCGCCCAGCGCCACGTTGGCGGTCACCACCACGGCGACCAGCAGCGCTCCCACCGGGTAGGGCGAGCCGGCCACCGTGGCCAGGGTCAGCCCGGCCCCCTGGAGCTGCGGCACCAGGTAGAGCCAGCCGATGAAGATCACGAAGACGGTGGCCAGCTTCCGCAGCCGCCGCGAGCCGAGCCGCACCTCGCAGAAGTCGGGCAGGGTGAACGCGCCGGAGCGGCGCAGCGGGGCGGCCACGAAGAGCAGCAGCGCCAGGTAGCCGGCGGCGAAGCCGACCGGGTACCAGAGCACGTCGACGCCGTACTTGAGGATCAGCCCGGCCACGCCCAGGAAGCTCGCCGCCGACAGGTACTCCCCGCCGATGGCGGCGGCGTTCCAGGTCGGGCTGATCGCCCGGGAGGCGACCAGGAAGTCGGAGGTGGTTCGGGCCAGCCGCAGCCCGTAGAAGCCGATGCCGACGGTGACCAGGGTGACCGCCACGATCGCGGGGACCACGTAGTCGTTGGCCATCAGCGCTCCGGCCGCTGGACCAGGTCGGTGAAGTCCTGCTCGTTCCGTTCCGCGAGCCGCACGTACGCCCAGCCGACCCCGATCAGGAACGGGAAGGCGACCACCCCGAGCAGCAGCCAGGGCAGGTTGACGCCCAGCAGGGTGACCCGGCCGACCGAGGGCGCGATGGCGAAGAGCCACGGCAGGCCGCCCAGCCCGATCAGCACCAGCAGGCTCAGCCGGAGGGCGAGCGAGAGCTGGGCCCGCATCAGGCCCCGCACCAGCGTCTCGCCGACCCGGGTCTGCTGGGTCAGCTCGGAGCGGGTGCGGTCGGCGCGGCTGGTTGGCCGGGAGACCTCGGCCAGCACGACCCGGGTCCGGGCCGGCTGCGGGGCGCGCGGGACGGGCACCGGAGCCGCCTGCGCGGGCCGCCCCGGAACGTCCCGCTCCTCCGCTCCGGTCATCCTCGGCAGTCTCGCCTGATCAGCGGGAATGTCAAGAGCGCCGGGACGGCCCTGTGCACAACTTGTGGATAACGCTTCACTCCTGTGGACAACCCGGTGGATGACGGCCACCTCGTTGTGGACGACGGAGCGGGATGTCAGGGTGAGCCGGTAGAGAGGAGGTGTGACGGTGACCAGCCCAGCTCGTCCCGACGGCGGCGCCTGGACGCTGGACGACCTCCAGGATCTTCCGGAGGACGGCCAGGACTACGAGATCTTCGACGGGAGCCTGCTCGTGTCCCCCCACGCGGACGTCTTCCGCGGCGCGATCACCAACCGCCTCCGCCGCCTCCTCGACCGGCAGGCGCCACCCGGCCTGCTCGTGGGGCAGGGCATCGGGGTCAGCGCGAAGCGCTCGTCGTACTTCGTCCCGGATCTCTTCGTGGCCCGGGAGGACGCCCTCGACCGGGGTGGGCCCGCGCTGGCCCCGGCCGACGTCCTCCTCGTGGTCGAGGTGGTCTCGCCCGGCAACGCGGGCCGTGACCTGGTCCTCAAGCGGCACGAGTACGGGGTGGCCGGCATCCCCCGCTACTGGCTGGTCGAGCCGCGCATGCAGACCCTGACCGTGCTGGAGCAGGTCGGCGGGGCCTACCGCGAGGCCGCCGTGCTCACCGTGACCGACGTCCTCCGGAGCGACGAGCCCTTCCCCACTGGCGCTGCCCGTCGGCGACATCTTCTGAGCGTTCCCCGGAACCTTCCGCCCGCCTGGTGAGTGGAACAGGTGGAGAGGGGAGGTGACGGTGTCCGACGGCGAGCTGATCTCCGAGCTGTACGCCGGCTGTTTCCGCCGGCTGGTCGTTCAGTTGTACGCGGTGACCGGTGATCTGAGCGAGGCGCAGGAGGCGGTCCAGGAGGCGTTCACCCGCGCGCTGACCGCGCCCCGGCGTCTCGCCGGCCTGGACAACCCGGAGGCATGGCTGCGTCGGGTAGCGGTGAACGTCGCCCGGAGCCGACACCGGCGGCGCCGCGTGCTGGACACCCTGTTGCGGCGGATCGGTCCACCGCCCACCGTGGCCGACCGGTCGCCCGAGCATCTGGCCCTGCTCGCCGCGCTGCGCGGGCTGCCCGAGGGGCAGCGGCAGGCGCTGGCGCTGCACTACCTGGTCGACCTGCCGGTGGACGAGGTCGCGGTGACGCTGGGTGTCTCCCCCGGCACGGTCAAGTCCCGGCTCTCCCGTGGCCGGCAGGCGCTGGCGGCCCTGCTCGCCGATTCCGACACCGCCGAGACCAGCATCGGGAGGATCGATGTCCGATCGTGAGTTCGCCGGCTTCGACGTCGACACCGTGGCCGAGGCGATACGACAGCCGCCCCTGGCCGACCTGCGGGCGGCGGCCCGGTCCCGCCGTCGGCAGCGGTCGGCGGTGCTGGCGGTGACCGTACTGGTGGCCCTGGCCGGCCTGGGGGCGGTGCCCCTGGCCGCCCGTTCCGGCGGTACCGGCTGGGGCGGCCCGGACCAGCCGCCGGCCCGGCCCACGCGGGCTGGCGAGTTCGTGCTGACCGGCCCGGACTCCGGGGTCGCCGTGGTCCGGTCCCGCTGCGCGGTCTGGTTCGCGCACTCCGACGACGGCGGCCGGAACTGGTCCGACTGGGACGAGGCCCACTACCGGCCCGGCACCTGCCAGTCCGACGACAGCCCTGCGGACCTGGAGTACTCCGTGCTCGCCGAGGACGTCTACCTCGTCCGCGAGGAGGGCGGGTCGCGCCTCTCCACCGATGCCGGCCGCACCTGGCGGGACGCGGACCGGGCCATCGTGCCGGTGGCGGCGTTCCCGGCGAAGGCCCGCCCGGTCTTCTGCCAGCAGGGCTGCGGCGCGGTCCGGGAGCCGCTGGCGGTGGCCGGTTCCACGGTCTACCGGCTCACCGGGAAGCCACCGTCGCCGTACCCGCCCTTCAGCATCTATCCGGCGGCGGACGGGACGGTCTGGGTGACCTACTGGCCGGGGGAGATCGACCGGCCGACGGTCGTCGCCCGCAGCGCCGACCGCGGTGCGACCTGGAGCACCTGGCGGCCAGAGGTCCGCACGAACGTGGTGGCGGTCGTGGGGGTGGACGACCGCGAGGCGTACCTGCTGATCGAACCGGCACCGCCGGCCGGGTCGACCACGCCGACCGGCCCGGCGACACTGCTGCGCACCACCGACGGCGGGAAGACCTGGGCGGACACCGGCACCGACCTGCCGGCGACGCAGGAACTCCCGGGCCTCGCCCTCGGGCGGGACGGGGCGCTGTTGGTGCCGATGTCGGGGTACGACGATCCGGAGATCGTCGGGCGGCTCCTGGTCAGCCGCGACAGTGGCTGGCGTTTCACGGTGGCCCGGGAGTACCGGCGCCTCGAGGGCGCCGTCGGTGCCGGTCCGGGCGCGGCGTGGCTCTACGGGCGGGACGACCGGTCGGACGCCGCGCCGGACCACGTGGTGGTGACCGCCGATGGGATGGGCTGGACCCGGTTCCCGCTGCCGCACTGAGCGGGGCGTCGGCGCGGCACCCCCGAGGGGCCGCGCCGACGCCGTACCTCACTCCAGCCCTGTCCGCACCGGGTGGGCGGTGGCCGAGCCGAGCCAGGTGTGCGGGTTGCCGAACCAGCACCAGCCGAGCTTGGGGGCACCCTGGCTGATCCAGAGCGCCGGGACCCGCTTGTCCCCGCAGCGGGAGCCGACCAGCGAGAAGCACCGGTTGCTGGCCAGCGCCGGCGGGTGCAGGGTGACGAAGGCGAGGCCCTCGTCGATGGTGATCGGCAGCCGGCCCCAGGCGGTCATCTCCGCCAGCGCGGTCGAGGGCGGCAGGTTCCGGTACTCCTCGCCCCGGTCGACGTCGAAGAGCAGGTACGCCGGCCCGGCCGGCACCTCCAGCTCCTTGATCGGGTCGAACGTCGGCAGGTCGTCGGCGGGGAAGTTCCGGTCGAGGATGCCGGGTTTCCGCTTGCCGGCGAGCGTGGTCAGCGCGATCCGCTCCTGGACGGGCACCAGCTCGCGGGTGGTCACCAGCAGGAAGGGCACCCGGCCGTCGGTGGGTGCGGCCAGGTCGGCCGCCCCGGCGACGGCCGCCCCGCGCAGCGGGGTGAGCAGGTCACGGAAGGCGCCCTCGGTCAGCCCGGCCAGGGCGGGGTAGCCGAGTTGCACCAGGCGGTCGAGTTGACGGTCGAATTCGGTCGCGGCGTCGTAGCGGCTGTCGGGCATGGGGCCTCCACTTTGTCGTACGGCCTGCCGTACAGCGTACGACAACGGGCGCGTATTCCCGACCGGCGGAAGAATTTCTGGGATCAGCGGTTCCAGTCCTGCTTGGCCGCGCGGACCAGCTTGTCCTTCAGCTCCCGGGTGTGCCGGCGGCTCACCGGCAGCTCGGTCCCGTCGATCACCACCACGTAGCCGGAGTTGACCAGCCGCAGCTCGGCGATCAGCTTGAGCTGCACCAGGTAGGACCGGTGGATCCGGACGAACCCCGCGTCGGCCCACCGCTCGGCCAGGGTGGCCAGCGAGACCCGGACCAGGTGCGACCCGTCCGACGTGTGCAGCCGGGCGTAGTCGCCCTGCGCCTCCACCCAGCGCACCGCCGAGCGGGGCAGCATCCGGGTGGTGCCGGCCAGCTCGATCGGAATGGTCGGGTCCTCCTCGGCCCGGGCCAGCGCCGCCGGGTGCGACGGGACCACCCGCGCACCGATCACCCGGCGCAGCGACTCGGCCAGCCGCTCGGCGCGGACCGGCTTGCGCACGTAGTCCGTGGCGCCGAGGTCGAAGGCGTCCACCGCGCCGTCGTCGTACGCGGTGACGAAGACGATCGCCGGCGGCCGGGCGAACCGGCGCAGCACCCGGGCCAGCTCCATGCCGTCCAGCCCGGGCATCCGGATGTCCAGGAAGACCACGTCCACGTCGCCGTCGCGCAGCACCCGCAGCGCCTCGGTCGCGTCGCCGGCGGTGTCCAGCCGGGCCACCCGGGGATCGGCCCGCAGGTGGTACGCCAACTCGTCCAGGGCCGGCGGCTCGTCGTCGACCGCCAGCACGCGGAGAAATCCGGTCGCGGCGTTCATGACGTCGCCCGTACCCCGGGGTGGAACTTCGGCACCCGCATGCTGACCTTCGTACCCGAGCCCAGGCCGGTCTCGACGACCAGGCCGAACCGGTCCCCGAAGGCCGACCGGAGCCGCTCGTCGACGTTCGAGAGGCCGACGTGCTGGCCCGGGTCGTCGGCCGGGTCGCTGCCGGCGCCGGAGACCTCGGCGATGCCGGCGGTCAACGTCGTCGGATCCATCCCCACCCCGTCGTCCTCCACCGTGATGTGGCACTCGGCGCCCGCGTCCCGGGCCTCGATGCTCACCATGCCGGTGCCCGGCTTGCGGGACAACCCGTGGCGGACCGCGTTCTCCACCAACGGCTGGAGGCAGAGGAACGGCAGGGTCACCGGCAGCACCTCCGGCGCGATCTGGAGGCGCACCTGGAGCCGCTCGCCGAAGCGGGCCCGCTCGATGGTCAGGTAGCGGTCGATCGAGCGCAGCTCCTCGGCGAGCGTGGTGAACTCCCCGTGCGCCCGGAACGAGTAGCGGGTGAACTCGGCGAACTCCAGGATCAGCTCGCGGGCCCGCTCCGGGTCGGTCCGGACGAACGAGCCGATCGCGGTCAGCGCGTTGTAGATGAAGTGCGGGCTGATCTGGGCGCGCAGTGCGCGTACCTCGGCCCGGGCCAGGCGCTCCCGGGAGGAGTCCAGCTCGGCCAGGGCGAGCTGGTCGCCGGCCCAGTGCGCGGTCTCCAGGGTCGCCTGCACGAGGCCCGGGGCCGGCTGCTCGTCGGCCACCGCCACCAGCGCCCCGAGCACCCGGCCGTCGGCGCTCAGCGGGGCCACCACGGCGCCGCGGACCGGGCAGTCGACCAGGTCGCAGTGCAGCTCCGACTCGCGCAGCACGGTCGAGCGTCCGGTGCCGACCGCCTTCCGGGCCGCCGCGAGCAGCTGGTCGCCGTGGTGCGCGCCGTGCCCGTCGAGGGCGAGCAGGGCGTCCCGGTCCGTCAGGGCCAGCCCGGCCGCGCCCACCAGGGCCCGCAGATGGCGTACGGCCTTCGCCGCGCCCGCCGCGCTCAGGCCGCCCCGCAGCGGCTCGGCGGCGAGCCCGGCGGTGTGCAGCACCTCGTACGTGGCCCGCTGGGTGGCCGTGGCGATGCCCCGGCGGGCGCGCAGCCGCAGCACCGCCCAGAGCGCCGCGGCCAGCGCGGTGACCAGCGAGACGACGCCGAACGCGGCCGAGAGGTTGCCACCCACGACACAGATCCTGGCCGGTGCCGGCCGCTACGCCAACCCGGCGTCGTTCGCCGGTCGCCTAGCGGCGGGGTGGCAGCGCCGGGACGACACCGCCCAGCGGATCCGCCAGCAGCTCCGAGAAGCCCAGCTCGGCGGCGCCGACCAGGGTGGCGTCGTCGCCGAGCGCCGAGGTACGCAGCCGTACCCGCTCCCTGGCCACCGGCAGCACGTTGTCGGCGATGCGGGTACGGACCTGTTCCGTCGCGCCCGGGTACACGTCGCGCAGCATTCCGCCGAAGATCACGATGCCCGGGTTGAAGAGGTTGATCAGATTCGCGACGCCTACTCCGAGCCAGTCGCCGATGCGGTGCAGCGCCTCGCGGGCTGCCGGGTCGCCGCGGCCGGCGTCGGTCACCACGTCCCGCAGGGCGTCGCGGCCGAACAGGTCAGCCGGCCGCCCGGCGGCGTCGAGCAGCGCCCGCTCGCCGACCTCCGCCTCCAGGCAGCCGTGGGAGCCGCACCCGCAGGGCCGCCCGTGATGCGGGTTGACCACCATGTGCCCCAGCTCGCAGGCGTAGCCGCCGTCACCGTCGAGCAGCTTGCCGCCGACGATGATCCCGCCACCCACGCCGACGTCGCCATGTAGGTAGATCATGTTCTGGAAGCCGAGGCCCGCGCCGCGTTGCTGCTCGGCGACCGCCCCGAGATGGGCCTCGTTGCCCACCGGCACCGGCCGGGACAGGCCCAGCCGGTGGCCGAGCTCGGCACCGAACGCCTGGTCCACCCATCCCATGTCCGGCCCGAACCGGACCATCCCGTCGCCCGGCCGGATCATCCCGCAGTACGACGCGCCGACCCCGACACACACCGCCTCCGGCGGCGCCGCGTCGTGCAGTTCGCGACCGAACCCGGCGAGAACCTCGACCACCCGGTCGAGGTCGGCGCCGGCGCGGGGGCGGGCCGCCCACCGGCGGTCCAGGATGACGCCGCCCAGCCCGACGCGGGCGGCGGTCAGCCAGTCCACGGCGACGTCGAACGCCAGCACGTACACCCCGGTGGTCTCCGGTCGCACCACCAGCGACGGCCGGCCGGTCCGGCCGGTGTCCGTCGGCGCCTCCTCGCGGACCAGCCCCGCGGCGGTGAGTTCCAGGGTCAGGGCCATGATCGTGCTGCGGTTCAGGCCCATCCGCTCGGCCAGCGCCGCCCGGGAGACCGACCCGTCGAGATGGACGTGCCGGAGCAGGGTGCCGAGGTTGCGTCGGCGGATCTCCTCCTGGAGCAACGTGACCTCCCGCGTCGGTCGCTCCGGGCGCTCCGCCTAGTACGCGCCCTTGCGGGCGAGCACCACCCCGACGGTCCGCCACAGGATGCTCAGGTCGTACGCCAGCGACCAGTTGTCGACGTAGTAGAGGTCGAGCCGGACCGCCTCGTCCCAGGAGAGGTCGGAGCGGCCGGAGACCTGCCACAGCCCCGTCATGCCCGGACGGACCAGCAGCCGGCGCCGGACGTCGCCCAGGAAGTCGCCGTCGTCGGCGGGGAGCGGGCGCGGGCCGACCAGCGACATCTCGCCCCAGAGCACGTTGATCAGCTGGGGCAGCTCGTCCAGCGAGGAGGCGCGCAGGAAGCGGCCCACCGGGAAGACCCGGGGGTCCTGCTTCATCTTGAACAGCATGCCGTCGGTCTCGTTCTGGTCGACCAGGCCGGCCAGCCGCTCCTCGGCGTCGACGTACATGGTGCGGAACTTCCAGACCCGGAAGGTCCGCCCCTCGTGCCCGACCCGGGGCTGCCGGAAGAAGACCGGCCCCCGGTCGGAGATCCGGATGGCGATCGCGATCGCGGCGAAGAGCGGGGCCAGCAGCACCAGGCCCAGCCCGGCGGCGACCCGGTCCATCAGGCTCTTGGCCAGCAGCGCCGGCCCGGACAGGGTCGGCTCCTCGACGTGCAGCAGCGGCAGGCCCTCGATCGGGCGGATGTGCACCCGCGGGCCGGCGATGTCGGTGAGCTGGGGCGCGACCACCAGGTCGACGCCGGAGCCCTCCAGCTGCCAGGCCATCCGGCGCAGCTCGCCCGGCTCGGCGCTGGCCGAGCCGCAGACGGCGATGGTGTCCCCGCCGACCTCGCGCACCAGGGCGAGCACGTCCCGGCCGGCGTAGACCGGCACCGGGGTCTCGATGCCGCGGGCGGCGGCGTACCCGTCGGTGAGGTGGATGGCCACCGGAACCAGGCCGGCCCCCGGGTTGCGGGTGACCGCGGTGTAGACCTCCAGGCACTCCGGCAGGGTGCCGACCAGCACCATCCGGTGCCCGGCGTGGCCGATGCGGCGGCGGATGGTGTGCAGCGCCAGCCGGGCCACCATCCGGACCAGCAGGATCAGCAGCATCGCGCCGAGCAGGGCGAAGCCGACCGTCCACCGGGAGAGCGAGTAGGTCTTCGTCGCGAAGGCGATGAAGGAGACGGTGGCGGCGACCGCCACCCCGGCCCGGGTCACCCGCTTGAACTCGTCCGGCCCGAGGCCGAGGTAGCGCCGGTCGTAGGCCCGGTTGCCCCACAGGATGAGCAGCCAGCCGAGCGGCAGCAGCACGAACGCGACCGTGTAGAACCACGACTGGGGCGCGTGCCGGAAGCCCGAGTCGGCCTGCTCGAAGATCTGGATGGCCAGGAAGCTGGCCAGCGCCGCCGCGCCGAAGTCGAGCAGCAGGAGGATCGCGATGTAGGGGCGATGCCAGCGGGACACCCGGCGCCGGGCACGGGCCCACGCCAACCGGGGTACGCCGTTGTGCGACGGCGGAGTCGGCGGCTGGATCTCGAAGCTGTCGACGTGCCGCACGCTCTTGCTCCGGCCTGTGTTGGTTACCGGGCGCTGGAGGCTTGTCGTCACCTCAACCAGTGTCCTCCCGCATGACGCGCGCCCTCACTCGCCGTGAGAACCCGGGTCGCCCACCGTCCCAGTCTCCCACGCGGGCCCGGGCCGGACCGTCCCCGAGGGAGAAGCCGTCCGATGGTGCTCGCGGAGATCTGGCCGGCTTCGAGTCGGTTGTGAAGCCGGGGACCGAGCCACTATACCGATGGATGGCGGCCCCGGTAGAGGCGCGGAGTGGGACCTTCCACGATCCCGGGGCGATTCCGCTCCGTAATCGCGGAGTGCGGTTACTCACCGTACGAGGCGGGACAACCGTCGGTCAGCCAGCGGCTTGCCGCCGGTCTGACAGGTGGGGCAGTACTGGAGGCTCGAATCGGCGAACGACACCTCCCGCACCAGGTCGCCACAGACCGGGCAGGGCAGCCCCTTCCGGGCGTGCACCTTGAGCCCGGAGCGCTTCTCCCCCTTGAGCTCCGCCGCCCGCTGCCCCATCGAGCGCCGGACCGCGTCGCCGAGCACCGCGCGGGTCGCCGCGTGCAGCGTGGCGAGCTGGTCGTCGGTCAGCCGGTCGGTGATCGCGAACGGGGAGAGCTTCGCCGCGTGCAGGATCTCGTCGGAGTAGGCGTTGCCGATCCCGGCCAGCACCGACTGGTCGGTCAGCACCCCCTTGACCTGCCCCCGGCGGCTGCGGAGCTGGGCGCCGAAGGTGGCCAGGTCGGCCTCCAGGGCGTCCGGGCCCAGCTTCCCCACCCCGGGCACCAGGGCCGGGTCGGTCACCAGGTACGCGGCCAGCTTCTTCTGCGTGCCCGCCTCGGTCATGTCGAAGCCGGAGCCGTCGTCGAGGCGTACCCGCAGGGCGATCGGGCCCTTGCCGGGGCGCAGCGGGGCGGCCGAGGGGAACGCCTCCCGGTAGTGCAACCAGCCCGCCCGGGCCAGGTGGACCACCAGGTGCAGGCCCTCGTCGAACCGGACGTCGAGGAACTTCCCGTACCGGCCGGCACCGACGACCGCCCGGCCCGCGACCGCGCTCGGCGGCGGGTCGTACGTCTTCAGCGCGCTGATCGCGGCCACCTCGACCCGCTCGACCCGCCGGCCGACCGCCCGCTCGCGCAGGTAGCCGGCGAGCGCTTCCACCTCCGGTAGTTCAGGCACCGTACAACGGTAGCCTTCTTTCCCGTGAGAATCGTGGTGGCGCACAACCGGTACCGGGAAGCCCAGCCCTCCGGCGAGAACACCATCGTCGACGCGGAGATCGCCCAGCTCACCGCGGCCGGGGTGGAGGTGCTGCCGTTCCTGCGCAGCTCCGACGAGATCCCGGCGATGTCGAAGCCGGCCAAGGCGCTGCTGCCGATCTCGCCGATCTGGGCGCCGAAGGCCCAGCACGACCTGGACCGCCTGCTCACCGAGCACCGTCCGGACGTGCTGCACCTGCACAACCCGTACCCGCTGCTCTCGCCCTGGGTGGTGCGGACCGCGCACAAGCGTGGGGTGCCGGTCGTCCAGACCGTGCACAACTACCGCCAGGTCTGCTCCTCCGGGCTCTACTTCCGCGACGGGGTGATCTGCCAAGACTGCCGGGGCCGGGCGCTGGGTGTGCCGGCTATCGTGCACCGCTGCTACCGGGGCTCCCGGGCGCAGAGCGCGCTGATGGCCACCACGCTCGCCGTGCACCGCCCGACCTGGAAGTCGGTGGACCGGTACATCGCGCTCACCACGGCGGTCGCCGACCACCTGCGCGACTACGGCATCCCGGACGAGCGGATCGTGGTCAAGCCCAACGCGGTGCCCGACCCGGGGACCCCGGCGCCGCCCGGGGACGGGTTCCTCTTCATGGGCCGGCTGAGCCCGGAGAAGGGGCTCGACCTGCTGCTGGCGGCGTGGCGGCGGCACCCGGTGGGCTCGCTGGGCCCGCTGCGGATCGCCGGCGACGGCGAGCTGCGACCGCTGGCCGAGGCGGCCGCCGCCGACCGGCCCGACGTGGTCTACCTGGGCCAGCTCGACCGGCCCGGGGTACGCGCCGCGCTGGCCGGGAGCGCCGTGGTGCTGGCCACCTCCACCTGGCACGACGTGCTGCCCACCGTGATCATCGAGGCGCTGGCCAGCGGCCGGCCGGTGCTCGGCACCGCGCTGGGCGGCATCCCGTACCTGGTCGGCGCCGACGCTCCCCGGGAGCCCGCCGGCACCGGCCCGGCCGAGGTGGCCACCGCGGCACCCGGCGACGGGCACGTCTCCCTGCCGCGGGGGGTGCAGCGCGGCGAGGCGGGCTGGGTCGTCGCACCCGACCCGGAGGCGCTGGCCGCCGCCCTCCCGGTGGCCCGGGCCGGCGCGGCGACGCTCGCCCCCGCGGCCCGCGCCCGCTACGAGCGCACCTTCCACCCCGACGTGGTGACCAAGCGCCTCATCGACATCTACGCCGACGTCGCCGGCAGCCGCCGCTGATCCGGCCCCGCCGGGCGGCTCAGCGCAGCGAGGCGCGGGCGGAGAAGGCGATGCTGGCCAGGAGGAAGCCGCCGTTGACGATCGTGAAGGCGACGACCACCCAGACGGTCAGGGCGGGGGCGAAGGTCAGGACCAGGCCCGCCAGGAAGATCACGGCGCCGTAGTCGCGGACCAGCTTCGCGAGGCGTACCGGGAGCGAGGTCGAGGTGACCATGCTGGCCGCGTTCGGGCCGGCCTGCATCACCGAGGTGACCAGGTTGACCATCCAGGTGCCGGCGAAGACCGCGACCAGCCAGGTGGGCGTCGAGGGGCGCTGCGCCACGGCGGTCGCCCCCAGCGCGGTGACCAGGGCGATCTGGGCGGCCACGTCGCAGAGCACGTCGACCCGGGCGCCCGCCGGGTTGTTCTGCTTGGTGACCCGGGCGAGCTGACCGTCCGCGCAGTCCAGCGCGTACGCGATCTGCCAGGCGACCAGAGCGAGCAGGCCGACCGCCCAGGCCGGCACGGAGCCGGCGGCGACCTTCGGGGCGAGCGCGACCACGGTGACCGAGGCGGCCAGGCCGAGCACCAGGTTGGTGATGGTCAGCGCGGTCGGGCGCAGCCCCAGGCGCTGGGCGGCCAGCGCGAAGACCGCGCCGATCCACTGGCTGATCGACTCGCTGAACAGGCCGCCGCCCCGGTTGACCCGGTGGAAGTCGGCGACGGAGGGGCGGGACGGCTCAGCCAAGGTGGTCGCGGAGTGCACCGGCGTAGTCTGCCAGCCGCTCCCGCGTCTCGGTAGGCGACATCGCCAGGTGTTCGAGGATGGTGTAGCGGTCCGGCCGGGTGGCCGGCGCGAACTGCACCGCCTCGACGAACCGCTCGTCGCTCAGGCCCACGTCGGCCGGGAGCCGGGGCAGGCCGTGCCGGGCCAGGCAGGCCGACATCTCCGCGAACCGGCGCTCGTCGCCGCGGAGGAAGGTGCAGAACAGCGCGCCGAGCCCGGCCAGCTCCCCGTGCGACGCGGTGCCCGGGTAGAGCGCGTCGACGGCATGCATGATCTCGTGGCAGCCGCCGCTGGCCGGGCGGCTGGTGCCGCAGACGGCCATGGCGAGACCGGTGGAGATCAGCGCCTCGGCCAGCACGGTGACGAAGGCGTCGTCGCTCATGTCGCCCCGGTGGGCGAGCACCGCCTCGGCGCCCATCCGGGCCAGCGAGGCGGCCAGGCCGTCCACCGGTTCCCCACGGACCTGCCGGGCCAGCTCCCAGTCGGCCAGCGCGCTGATGTTGCTCACCACGTCGCCGATGCCGGCGCGGTTGTGCCGCTCGGGCCCCGCCTCGACGAAGTCCAGGTCGACGATCACGGCGATCGGGATGTGCACGCCGTAGGAGCCCTTGATCCCGTCGGTGACGAGGCTGGCCACCGGCGAGGCGATGCCGTCGTTGGCCAGCGCGGTCGCCACGGTGACCATGGGCAGCCCGCGCCGGGTGGCCGCGTACTTCGCCACGTCGATGGTCTTGCCCCCGCCGATGCCCACCACCGCGTCGTACGACCGGTTGCGCAGCTTGGCGCCCAGGTCGTCGGCGGCGTCCAGGGTGCCGCCCGCCACGGTGAACAGGTCCGCCGACCGCAACGAGGGGCGGATCAGCTCCGCGATCTGCTCGCCCTGCCCGGGACCGACCACCACCGCCACGTCGCCCCCGGCGGAGATCCGCCCGTCGACCAGGATCGCGGCGAGGTCGGCCACCGCACCACGCCGCACGTCGATGTGCAGCGGGGTGAGGATCGTCCGGGCTAGTAGCGGCACGCGATCTCCCGCGCCCGGGCCAGGTCGGCGTGGTTGTCGACCTCGACCCAGGAGACGTCGCCGATCGGGGCGGCCCGCACCTCGCCGCCCCGATCGGCGAACTCCTGGTAGCCGTCCTCGTAGTAGAGGTTCGGGTCGCGCCGCCAGGTCGCCTCCAGGGCGTCGGCGAGCGCGTCGGCCACCTGCGGCTCGATGAGCGTCGCGCCGATGTACTCCCCGTACGCCTCGCCCGGGTCCATCAGCTTGGTGATCCGGGTGAGCTGGCCGGCCGCGTCGAAGGTGGTCTTCATCTCCTCCTCGGCCAGCGCCTTGATGTTGTCGATGGCCAGCAGGATGCCCGGGCCGCGCTCGGCCAGCAGGGTCTTCTCCACGCTCACCGGGTGCACGGTGTCGCCGTTGACCAGCAGCACGCCCCGGGAGAAGTGCTCACGGGCCAGCCAGAGCGAGTACGCGTTGTTCCACTCCTCGGCCTTGTCGTTGTGCACGAGGGTGATCGTGACGCCGTACTTCTCCTCCAGCGCGGCCTGCCGCTGCCGGACCGCGTCCGCCGCGTAGCCGACCACGATCACGACCTCGGTCAGCCCCACCTCGGCGAGGTTGCGCAGCGCGATGTCGAGGATGGTGGTCTCCCCGTCGACCGGCACCAGGGCCTTGGGCAGGGTGTCGGTGTACGGGCGCAGTCGGCGCCCCGCACCGGCCGCGAGCACCATCCCGATCATGCCGGCACCATCCTCTTCTCGACTCCGCTCCACCGGGGGAGGATATCGTCGCGCCGCCGTCGGCCGTGGTTCAGCCCGGTAGGGCGGCCAGGTCGGCGAGCAGCTCCAGGCGTTCCTCCGCGGCGAGCACCGCCCACGGGCCGGCCGCCCGGCGGTCCGTCTCCTGCTCGATCGCCAGCCGCTCCGGCCCTTCGGGCAGCTCGACGACGCTGGCCGCGGTGTGCCCCGCGGCCGTCCACGCGGCCGCGTGCGCGTCCGCGCGGTGGTAGCGCAGCGTCCCCAGCCGGTTGAGCAGCAGCACCCCGGGCGGGGTGCCGTCCGGCTCGTACGGCGGGGCCATGGTCGCGAAGGCGCCGGGCTCCGCCGCCGCGACCGCGTACGCCAGCACCCGGCCCAGCGCCGGGACCAGCCGCGCCACCCGCTCGTCGTGCCCCGCCCAGAGTTCCTCGGTCACCTCGCCGTGCACGCCGAACAGCTCGGCCAGGAAGGCGAGCCCACGCTCGGTGGCGCAGAAGCCGCCGCCCGGGAAGCGCTGGATCATCCCGTACGCGACCTGCTTGTCCAGCGCCCGCTGGCAGGCGGCCGGGTCCCGGTAGCGGGTCACCGCCGCGAAGCCCTCGGCGTCCACCGTGCCGCCCGGTACGGCCAGCCGGGTGCGGAACTCCACCAGGAAGCCGGTGGCGGCGGGTCCCCCGTACCGGGAACTCAGCTCCGCGCCGCCGCCGTCGCGGCCGGCGAGCATGCCGGCGACGAAGGCCCGGTCGACGGCCGGGGCGACCAGCCCCGCGAACCGGTGCGGCGGCAACTCGACCCCGTCGCCCGCTGCGGCCCGGTGCGTCGGAGACCGCGGCGCGCCGCGACCCGGAACGGTCGCGCTCACAGACCGATCGAACGCAGGGCGGCGAACGCGTTCTCGGCGATCCGCCGGATCAGCCCGTCGTTGACGTCGCGGTGCTCGTCGAGCAGGTCGACGTCCTGCTCCGCCAGCCAGCGGAACTCGGTGTGCTTGCCCGCCTCCAGCCGCGGCCGGCTCAGGTCGCCGTCCACCCGGACCAGGAAGTCGGTCTCCACCCGGGTCAGCCCGTCGTCGCCGGTGTACCGGTACTCGCCGACCTGGCCGAGCACGTGCGACACGGTCCAGCCGGTCTCCTCGGTGACCTCCCGGCGCAGCGCGTCCTCCACCTCCTCGCCCGGTTCGAGGTGGCCGCCGACGATGTCCCAGCAGTCGGGGAAGAGGCGCCGCTCGGGGGACCGGCGTTGGATGAAGATGCGGCCGTCGTCGTCCACGATCAGCGCGCCGGCGCAGCGGAGGGGCTCGGTGGGCACCTCACGACAGTAGCGATCCCGCGCCGTTCGTGGCGATGCCCGGTCTTGTCCCGTTCCGCATCGATGGCCCACCATGTCCGTACCGAGGCCGCCGTCCCACAGGGGTGATGTGATGCAGGTACGGGAAGCGATGTCCAGTGAGATTCTCGTGGTCGGCCCGGAGCACACGCTCCGCCAGGCGGCCCGGATGATGTCGGCCCGGCGGGTCGGGTCGGCGGTCGTGATCGACCCGGACTCCGAGGGGGTCGGGATCATGACCGAACGCGACGTCCTCAACGCGATCGGGGCCGGGCTCGACCCGGACGTCGAACGCACCGGAGCCCATCTGACCTGGGACGTGGTCTACGCCGGCCCGGACTGGACGGTGGAGGAGGCCGCCGCGGCGATGGCCCGGGGCGGTTTCCGGCACCTGGTGGTGCTCGACGGTCGCGAGGTGGCCGGGGTCATCTCGGTACGCGACCTGATGCGGGTCTGGGCGCGGGAGCACGCGGCGCCCCGCGTCTGAACCGACGACGGAAAGGGCGATGGCCCGGCCGATACCGGCCGGGCCATCGTCGTGTCGTACCGCTTCGGCTCAGGGGCCGACGAAGACCGACGTGCCGCGCCAGTCCACGTTGTCGACGCCCGGGCCGCTGCGCACCGTGGCGGAGCCGGTCGGCGCGCCGTCCGACCACGCCATCGAGGAGAGGTTGCCGGTGATCCGGGAGACGACGTAGAGGGTGCTGCCGTCCAGGAACAGGCCGCCCGCGTCCGCGAACGCCGTGGTGCCGGTGACCGTGGTCCGCTCGGCGCCGACGACGCCGGTGTCCGGCGCGAACCCGCGCCAGAACAGGGTGCTCTGGCCGGCCAGCGTGTAGTAGATGCGGCCGCCGGTGTAGAACATGCCGGTCACGTTCGGCAGCTCGGCGGAGAAGTCGACCGTCATGCCCGCGTAGGTCGAGCCCTCCGGCGCCGAGCCGGTGACGACGAGGTCCCACTTGGCGTCGTGGTACGGGTCGACCTTCTTCGGGGTGCCGAACGTCGTGCCGTCGAACGAGCGCTTGTAGAGGTCGCCGTTGACGCCGTAGAACAGGTCACCGCCGACCCAGAAGGCGCCCTTGACCGCGGACCACTTGGTGTTGTCCGGGTTGGCCACCGAGCTGGCGTTGCCCACCGCGGTCGCGCCGTCGTACGACCGCTTGGTGACGGTGTCCAGCGTGGTCGTCGGCGGCACCGGCGGGAGCTTGACGATCTCGATGCCCTGCACGAGCGGGTTCTCCACGACCCGACCGAAGTCGATGTCGATGTTGCCGTCGCTGGTGACCGCGAAGGCCCGCATGGTGCCGCGGTCCGTGCCGCCCGCGCCGGCCACCGGGTCGTAGTCGTTCAGCTTGAGCACGCCGTCGATGCTGACGTCGAACTTGCGGGCGCCGACCACGCCGGTCTTCGCGTAGCGGTTGGCCAGGTAGAGCCGCACCTGGACCGGGGTGCCCGCCGGGACCGGGAAGTCCCACTGCATGTCCGGAGCGGTCGCCAGGTCCCAGCGCTCGCTGTTGTACAGCGCGACCGGGGTGCCGGCCGGCACGGTGGCGTCGAGCTTGGCGTTGGTGGTGTACGGCTGAACGTTGCTACCGGTGTTGTGGTAGGGGCTCGGCGCCGCCACGGTGTCGCCGGCCCAGGCCGGCCCGCTCGGGGCGGCCAGCTGGTCGCCACCGGCGTTGACCCGGTAGAGGACGTCCGCCGCGTCCGGCGTCGGCGCGGTCTTGACGATCTCGATGCCCTGGACGAGCGGGTTCTCCACGACCCGGCCGAAGTCGATGTCGACCACGCCGTCGCTGACCACGGAGAAGGACCGCATGGTGCCGCGGTCCGTGCCGCCGGCGGCGGCCACCGGGTCGAAGTCGTTCAGCTTGAGCACGCCGTCGATGCTGACGTCGAACTTGCGGGCGCCGACCACGCCGGTCTTCGCGTACCGGTTGGCCAGGTAGAGCCGCACGTCGACCCGGGTGCCCGCGGCGACCGGGATGTCCCACTGCATGTCCGGCGCGGTCGCCTGGTCCCACCGCTCGCTGTTGAACAGCGTCGCCGGGGTGCTCGCCGGCACCGTCGCGTCGAACGTCGCGTTGGTGGAGTACGGCTGCACGTTGCTGCCGCTGTTGTGGTACGGGCTCGGCTCGGTGGCCGTGTCGCCGGCCCAGTCCGGGCCGCCGTCGGTCGCCGGGATGGCCGGACCACCGGCGTTGACCCGGTAGAGGACCTCGGTCTGCGCCGCGCGGCCGGCCTGGTAGACGTCGCCCGGCAGGCCCTTCGTGCTGGTCGAGTGCGGGGCGTTGCCGCCGTCCAGCGGGAAGAAGGCGAGCCGCTTCCGCTGGTAGTCGAAGTTGCCGATGTACTCCTGGTCGCTGCCCAGCCAGAGGCCCTCCGGGGTCACCAGCATCTCGGTGACGCCGTAGCCGCGCGGGTGGCGGCCCGGGTTCCAGGACAGCGGCAGGCCGCTGGCCGGGTCGAGGGCCGCGATGCTGGCCCGCGGCACCGCGCCGGGGCCCGCCTTGTCCCGGCCGATCGGGTTGTTCGACCAGCGGAAGTGGCCGCCGACGTAGATGGCCTTCTCGCTGATCCCGGTGGAGAGGAAGGTGTCGCCGCCGCTGTAGTTCACCCAGGTCGGCTGCTGGCCGTCACCGCTGGCGGTGGTCTCCCAGCGGGCCGCCGAGTCGCAGAGCGTCCCCGGGTACGCCGCGCCGGTGGTCACCACGACGAAGTACTTGCTGTCCGGGGAGAACTGCACGTCCCGCACGTACGAGTCGAACGAGATGTACCGGCAGGCCGCCGAGTAGCGGTCGGTGTTCCAGTCGGCGATGGTGGCGGCGCTGTCGCCAAGGTCGATCCGGACGATCTGGTCGTGGACGACGCCGTTGGCCTTCTTGAAGTTGCCGATGACCACGAGGTGCTTGCCGTCCGGCGAGACGGTCAGCTTCTCCACGCCGACGCCGGCCTTGGCGCCGCCGTTGGTGCTGGTCCAGTTGTGGTTCTCGGTCAGCGCCACGGTGAGGTAGTCGGTCACCGCGCCCGTGGTGGGGTTCAGCGACGCCAGCCCGTTACGGGTGGTCGTCGCGGTCACCGTGGAGAAGATGCCGCCGACCAGGAGTCGCCCGTCGACCAGGGCGATGTCGCTCACCGTGCCGTTGAACGCCGGGCCCTTGAAGCCGGCGACCGGCGTGCCGTCGGCGACGTTGAGCAGGGCGAGCTTCCTGAAGTTGGTGCCGTTGACCTGGTTGAAGGTGCCGGCCAGGTAGACGGTACCCGGCGTCGGGCCGGCGATGATCGCCGTGACCTCGCCGTCGAGCACCGGGGCGAAGGCCTCGTCGAGCTTGCCGGTCGCCTTGTCGAAGGCCAGCACGCCCTTCCGGGTGACCTCGACGGGCGACGAGCCGCGGTTCTGCGCCTTGGTGAACGAGCCACCCACGATCACCTTGGTGCCGGCGTCATGGATGGCGACGACGTTGCCGTCGTTGATGTTCGGCGTCTTGTCCGTCGGCACCTCGCTGACCATCGTGGTGTGGTCCGGCGCGGGCGCGGCGAGCGCGGGCACGGGGGTGAACAAGGCGGCGATGCCGAGCACGGCGACGCCGAGGGCGGACACCGAGCGGTGTCTCAGGATCGAGGAAGCCACAGGCTACTCCGGGGGAAATGTCGGAGGCGCTGCGGTCATGGCCGGTGTCGGTGCGAGGTGGGGCGCCGCACGGCCGACCGCAGACGTGAGAGCAACACCTTCTCGCATCCGCCCGTCGCCCGTCCACCCGGGACCGGCCTTTTTGACCGAGGAAACGCCCCAGGTCACACGAAAAGACGAGGGAAGATCATCGACTCGGCACGGAGGGTGGCGCCGAGGACACGCTGAGATCCGGCGGCGGAGGGTTGAAGTACGGATCGGTGGCCATCTCGCGGAACACCGCCGCGCTCTCCGGGTCGTTGCCGAACGTGCTGTCGTACAACGGTTTCGTGGTCTGCCGGGCGGCGAAGTAGACGGCGGCCTTGATCTGCGGGTGCTTCTTCAGGTACGGGCCGACCTCGCGCATCCAGTTGGCCCGCTGGCCGGGCCGGCCCTCCTGGGTGAGCCCGTACTCGCCGATGACCACCGGCCGCGGGTGCTTCTGCGCGAAGGCCATGAAGTGGTCCATCCGGTCGGTGAAGCTGTTCCACTCCGGGCCGGGGTAGACGTCGGCGCAGAGCCAGTCGACCTGGTCGTCACCCGGGTAGTAGGCGGCGGCGTCCCGCTCGGGCTCGGCGAAGCCGTCCGCGTGCGGGCACCACACCCAGGCCGCGTTGGTGACGCCGGCCTCGGTGAAGATGGCCCGGACGTGCTTCCAGGCCGCGACGTAGTCCTCCGGGGAGTGCATGCTGGCGGCCAGGTTCGGCCGGTCCATCTCCCACCGGTAGCGCAGTAGCACCGGAACACCGAACTCCTTGACGTCCGCGGCCCGCTGGCGGATGAGCGAGTCGTAGACGCCGCTGACCGTCGACCGGGTGTCGGTGCCCTGCCAGGAGATCATCTGGAGCTTCCCCTGGGACTGGAAGGCCCGCTCGGTGGCGCCCGGGAAGGCCTCGTTCCACTCGTGGAACATGTGCGCGATGGTCAGCTCGCCGCCGGCCGCGCGGTTGAAGTCATCGAACGCGGCCGCCCGCCCGGTGGCGTTGTGGAACTGCGGCTTCACCCAGGCGCCCACCCAGGCGCCCTCGTCCGGCAGGTCCGGCCCGCGCCCGGTGGTCCGGACCGGGGCGGTCCGGGGCGTCACCGTGGGTGGGGGCGCCGCCGCCGTCGTCCCGCCCTCCGGCCGGTCGGTCGAGCCGAAGTCACAGGCCGTCATCGCCGGAACGAGACAGGCCAGGGCGAACACGGCCGCCATCGTCCGTCGTAACCGTCGTACCACCGCAACCTCTCCCCAGGATGGTCGCCGGCCCCACGGTCGTCGGCCCCGGCGGCCCCGCGTCAGCGGAGCGGCGCGCCGGGACGGGCGGGCGACCCCTGGCACTCTACCGGTGCGACGGACCTCACGCGGTGTAGCCGAGTTCGCTGAGCAGCGGCCCCGCCTCGGCGAGCACGTCGGCGAGGTCCTGTTCGGTCAGTCGCTGCCGCCAGCGACCGACCGAGTTCGGCCGGGCCTTGGCGAACCGGGCGTGCAGCGCCTCCCGGCCCGCCGGGTCGCCGACCGCCAGGAAGTCGGCGACCACCTCGGCCGCCTCGGCCGGGCGGCTGACGATGTCCTCGTAGCGGAGGTGCCGGACCCGTTCCGCCGGCAGGCCGGCGAGCTGGGCCAGCGCGCTGCTGGTGAAGCGGCGCCACATCCAGGCCGAGCGGCGCAGGTCGGAGACCCGGCTGAACTCCTCGCGCCGCTCCGGCTCCACCCAGAACCGGGGCGCGGCCCCCCACGGCGTGCCGCCGCGGCCGCTCCTGCCGGTGCCCGTCGAGGCGGCGTTCAGCCACGGCTGCTCGGCGTGCGACACCGCCACGTCCCGGCCGTCCCGGTAGACGTGCAGGAAGACCGCGTCCGGGAAGACCTCGGTCAGGAAGGGCACGATGAAGCAGTTCTCCGGGTCCTTCTCGGCGAACCGCAGCCCGCCGTGACCGGAGGCGGCGAGCAGCGCCCCGTAGTAGCCGCGGAAGTAGCGGGCCGCCCGCTGCGGGGTCCAGCTCCCCTCGTACACGCAGCGGGCCACCGCCTTGGTCAGCCGGGGCTCGAAGTGGTACGACACGTCCGGCAGCGCGCCCACGCAGCTGCCCAGGAACGTGGTGCCGGAGCGGGGCGCGCCGAGGATGAAGATCGGCCGCTCGACCTTCAGGCTGAGCTTGCGGTTGGCGGCCTCCACCGGCCGCTCCAGGTCCCGGCGTTCCTTCCGGTCCGCCAGCAGGCCGACGGCGGCGAGCTTCGCGGCCTTCACGGTCGACAGGCCGGAGTGCGGGGCGAGGGGCGTGCTGCTGGTCATCGGGGTCCCATCGGTACGCAGGAACGGGTCAGGACTGGGCGGCCGGGTTCGCGCCGGTGCGGTTCCGGCCC